>DATMKO010000048.1:0-9590 GCA_035571175.1 Steroidobacteraceae bacterium
CATGATCTGGGATTCGCCACGGGGCTGGATCTTGCGCAGCAAGAAGCGCTGCTCGAAGCCAGCGAAACGCAGTTGGAACTGCTCAAGGTTCAGCGCTCGCAATTTGAACACGCGATTGCGACGCTGGTCGGCATTCCCGCACCCAGCTTCAGCCTCGCGCCCGCTTCCTACACGCCGCCGGTGCCGGCGTTTCCCGTGGGATTGCCGTCGGATCTTTTGCAGCGCCGCCCCGATGTGGCCGCCGCGGAACGGGCCATGGCCGCGGCCAACGCGCGCATTGGCGTGGCGCGCGCCGCTTACTATCCGTCGATCAATCTTGCACCCGGACTCGGCGTGCCGAATGCGGGATGGGAGAGCAACACGTTGTCCACGCTGCTCGAGGCGCCCAGCCGCTTTTGGGCCATCGGCCTGTCCGCTACGCAATTGCTGTTTGATGCCGGAAAGACACGCGCCAATGTGCATTTTGCGGATGCCGATTACACCGCTGCGGTTGCGACCTATCGGCAAACCGTGTTGACCGCCATGGAGGAGGTGGAGAACGGCATCACCGGCCTAAGTTCGCTCGACCGCGCCGCGGTCTCGGCCGACGCCAGTGTCCGCAGCGCGCAACGGGCGTTTGACATTGCCAGCGATCGCTACAAAGGCGGCGTGGATACCTATCTCGACGTCATCACCGCCGAGCAGACGCTGCTCACCAATCAGCGCCAGGCGGTGCAGATTCAGGGACAGCAATTCGTCACCGCGGTGTTCTTGGTGAAGGCGCTGGGCGGCGGTTGGAGCGCAGCGCCGCAGGTTTCGCGCCGCAACTAAATTTTCTAGGTTTCGGGCTTGAGCAGGCTGTCGATGGCGACCGGCGGCGAGATGAAATTCGACTGCACGAAGTCCACACCGAGCGCCGTCAACCATTCCTGCTCGGCGGCGGTTTCGGTGCGTTTGGCGACCGTGTGCATACCAAGCACACGGGCCATTTGCACCACGCCCGTGATCGCCGCCTGCGAAATCTTGTCGATGCGCATTTTTGCCGTCATATCCGGCGCCAGCTTCACATAGCGCACTCCCGGCAAGCGCAGCAGCGCGAAACACTCGGTGCGCAATGCGAAGTCATCCAGAATGAGAGGACAACCCAGGCGATGCAATGAAACGGCAACCTCGTTGATTTTATCGGCGAGAGAGAGCGCCGTCGAAGCATCGACTTCAAAGGCGATCGTCGCCTTGGGCAAAGATGACTTGGTCAGACACAGTTCGACAAACTTGATGAAATGTTCGTCGTGCAGTGCCGTGACGGTGAGATTCACGGAAAACATGACCTCATCGGCCACACAGCTTTCGGGG
This sequence comes from Steroidobacteraceae bacterium, assembly GCA_035571175.1. Lineage (GTDB taxonomy): Bacteria > Pseudomonadota > Gammaproteobacteria > Steroidobacterales > Steroidobacteraceae > Bog-1198. The sequence continues at coordinate 1,333 of DATMKO010000048.1, forward strand.
TGACGAATCAACCAGCTGATGAGTTCCGTTAGCACGCGCCGGTCGATCATCGATCCTAAGCCATTGTCGACTGCTGCCTTCAACATCGCATGCGGGGCGGCATTCGGGGATTCCTCCGATCCCGAGCGCAGCAATACTTCGTAGCGCTTCAATTGGCCGCCCTTGCTCAATGGCACGAGACGCTGCACATGCAAAGCGATGGGGCTCTTGCGAAGCGCGGCGTGCAGGCGATCGATTTCGGGCGTCACACCTTTTGGCAGCTTCTCGAAAATCTCGATCGACGGGCTCGCGGCCGTGGTCGCGGGAGGCTCGAGGCGGGTGGGCGCAATGGACGGCGCAGGTGCGGTCGGCGCAGGCGGGGGCGCAGTCGGCGGCGGGCTCGAGGGACGAGCGGGGCTCGCAGGACGCGGCGCGGGGCGCGAGACAATTTGCTGCACCTGTGCCGAGATCGATCTTGGTCCCGATGAGAATGGCATCACGGTCGGCGCTACGGCGGGCAGTGGAGGACGCGACGGCGCTGAGTCCGGCGCCGCGGCAGTTCGTACCGCGGGCGCGGCGCTGCGTGCGGCGGATGGGGGCGTGGTTTTTGCCGGGGGCGGAGCGGCGCGTGCCGATGGCGCCGCGGTTCGTGGGGCCGACTGCGCCGGCGCCGCTGCGGGCCGCCCGCTGGCTGCTGGGGTTCGAGCCGCCGCGACGGGCTCAGGTTCCGGGCTCGGCGCAGGGCCGCGATCCGGGCGCATGGCGGCGAACTGAGCCAGCGCCCGCTGCATCTTCGGAGTCAGCAACTTGGTCGCGCCCTGCGCGACGATCCGCGTGTCCATGATGAGCATGATCACGCCGACCATGGTGCGGCGTGTGTTGACGGCGCGAATCAGCACCGCCGAGCGCAAGTCGCCTAGATCGAAAGCCAGCGCCGCGGCGGCGCTGGGATCGGCAAAAGCTTCGGCCGCCTGCAGCACCGCATTGTGTTCGTCGGGGCCCATTGAGCTCTCGCTCAGCCAGAGCACATCGCCGAGCTCGTCATGTAGGGATACTGCATGGGTGCGGGCCGGTTCGACGGCCGCGCGCACCTTTTGACAGACGGCATCGAAATCGACAAGCGGACTATCCGTTGCCGTTAAGGGTTTGCCCTGATCCATAGATCCGCTACTTGAAATGTGAGCTTACATATCTACCGTACCTTAGGCCCTCCCTGATGTGATGGTCTTCGCCAAAACGCGACGGTGAGCGGGACCCTGGAAATTGGCATTACATATCATCGGCAAACTCGTGCGCCTGCCGCTAAACTTCGTGGACAATGACTAGAAAAACCAGCGATCGTCAATACCGCTACTACGATTTTGTGATGGCGGCCTACGTGTGCGTCTTGCTGTGCTCGAATCTCATTGGCCCCGCCAAAGAGACCACGATTCAAGTGCCGCTGATCGGCGGCGTCACGTTTCTCGCCGGCGTGCTGTTCTTTCCAATCTCGTACATATTCGGAGACATTTTGACCGAGGTGTACGGCTACGGACGCGATCGGCGCGTCGTTTGGGCAGGCTTCGCAGCCCTGGCATTTGCTTCGATCATGGCCGCGGTGGTGGTGCATTTGCCGCCCTCGGAACGCTCGCTTCCCGATCAACCGGCGGTGGAGACGATATTCGGCAACACGCCGCGCATCGTCGTGGCGTCGATCAGCGCATTTCTTTGCGGCACGTTCTTGAACAGCTACGTTCTTGCCAAGATGAAGATTTGGACGCGAGGTCGCTGGCTGTGGACCCGGATCGTCGGCTCCACCTTGTGCGGCGAGTTGGTGGATTCGATGATCTTTTATTCGGTCGCATTCCTCGGCCGCATGCCCTGGCCGCATCTGGTGGCGGTGATGTTCACGCAGTACGTGTTGAAAAGCGGTTGGGAGATCGTCGCGACTCCCCTGACCTACCGAGTAGTGGCCTTCCTCAAGCGCGCTGAAAACGAGGATTACTACGACATAGGTACCAATTTCACGCCTTTCTCGTTGAAAGCCTAAACGGCGGTCTTTATAACGCATCCTTCATGTGCCGCTGTGCACGCTTGCCTGCGGCGCGCGTTGTTGAAGTGTTCAAATCAACCTGAGGGATGTTCATGCAAATTCGCTCTGCCTGTGTGATCGCCGTGCTGCTGACCCTGAGCGCGGCCTGCACCGTAACGGCGACCGCGCCGCGAGTCGTTGTACAACCACCGGTCGCTGAAGTCGTGGTCGCGCGGCCGCCGCCGCCGCTTCAAGTCGAGGTTGTGCCCGTGGCGCCGGGCCCCAATTGGGTTTGGCAACCAGGTCATTGGCGCTGGGAGCACAACGAGTATGTGTGGCGACCCGGCCACTATGAAAAGCGCCCCGCGGCCACGGCTTACTGGGTGCGCCCGGAGTGGGTTGCGCGCAACGGCCAGTGGGTTTTTCAACCGGGACATTGGGCTTATCGCTAGTTGATTTCGGCGGGCGGCGGCCGATGCAATTGGTCGCCGCTTCGCCACGATTTGCCACGACTCCAGCCGCGCTTCGCCCGAATCCAGGGCCGTAATGGCTCCCATGGGGCGACGGTCGTCGCCTCGGTAGCTAAGCGAGGAGTCGTTATGAAGACCGGATATTCAAAATTGATGTGGACTATTGGTTTGTTGGGCGTGAGCGCCGCGGCGTTCGCCGGCGATTCGCGGGCTGCCCCACCGCAGGAGCCGGTGGGGTTGATAACGGGTGCGGTGATCGGCGCATTTGCCGCAGGGCCGGCCGGCGCCGTGGTGGGCGCGGGGCTCGGTGCCTGGCTCGGCAATCGCGTGCACCGGGCGGACGAAGCGAAGGTGGCGGAGGCTAGGACTAAGGCACTCGAGAGCGACAAATCGGAACTGCAGGCTGAAAAATCGACGCTGCTGACCGAAAAGAGCCAGCTGCTCGAAACCAATCAGGGTCTCACCGCCAAGCTGGACGATGTTTCGCGGAAAATCGAATCGGCGCAAACCGTCAAAGGCGATGCCGCGCAGGTTCTCGATGGATTCGAGGGCGATATATTGTTCCGCACCGGCAGCGCGGAGATCACGCCGGATCTCGCGCATCAGATCCTGGTGCTGGCGCAGGCTGTGGCAAAATCTCCGGCCCTCAAGGTCCGCGTCGATGGCTACGCAGATCCTCGCGGTACGGCCGACGACAATATGAAGCTCTCGCAAGACCGGGCCAATGCGGTGCGCGATCTATTGCTCGCTGCCGGGGTCAGCGATGAGGCGCTGGAAGTCAATGCCTACGGCAAGAGCCAGAGCATCGCAGCCGACAGCGATGGCTACGCGCTCGAGCGTCGCGTTCGATTGACATTGCAAGCGCAAGACAGCGCGCCCGTCGCTCAGGTCGGCAAGAATGACTGATTTGGGGTGAAAACCCCTTGAGTAAGCGGCCCGGCGCTGCAGAGGCTGCCGGGCCGCACTTGTTTCCGCGCGCGCCAAAAGCCTACGATAGGCTTATGAGCGCACCTCCCAGGATCGTGGTCCTCGATCGATTTCAGACCGGGGAGTCTGCGAATCCCTCGCACGAGAACATTCTTGCCGGCATCCCGCGAACCCGGGTGTCGAATCAATACGCGGATGCGAGCCAGGAATTTTTCTGCGGCATCTGGACCAGCACCGCCGGCAAATGGCGGGTTCGGTACACGGAGCACGAGTTCTGCGTGATCATCGAAGGCCGCGTGCGCATCGAATCGGCGAGCGGAGAAAAGCACGAACTCAAGGCCGGCGATGCCTTCGTTGTGCCCGCAGGCTTCGAGGGTGTCTGGGAAGTCGCCGAACCGTGCAAGAAGTGGTACTCGATATTCGAGCCCCGGCCGCGATCCGACCCCAAGCCTTAAGATCAGGCGGTTTCGCGGATCACCGCGCCCAATGTTTCCAGCAAGCGATCGATCTGTTTACCCTCGATGATCAGCGGCGGCGACATGGCAATCGTGTCGCCCGTCTGACGCACCATGACACCCCGCTCGAAGCATTTCAGGAATACCTCGAAGCCGCGCGCTCCGGGCTTACCCTGGCGCGCCTCGAGCTCCACGGCGCCAATCAAGCCGTAGTTGCGCAGGTCGATCACGTGCGGCAGGCCGCGCAAGGAATGCACGGCGTTTTCCCACTGGCTGCTCAACGATGCCGCGCGCGTCAGCAGTCCTTCCTTGGCATAGACATCGAGCGTCGCCAGCGCTGCGGCGCATGCCACCGGATGCGCAGAATACGTATAGCCGTGAAACAGCTCGATCGTATTCTCCGGGCCCTGCATGAAGGCGTCGTAAATTTTGCGCTGGGCAAACACGGCGCCCATGGGGAGCGCGCCATTGGTGAGGCCTTTTGCCGTGGTCATGAGATCCGGCGTCACATCGAAGGCGAGCGCGGCGAATGGTTTTCCCACCCGGCCGAATCCTGTGATGACTTCGTCGAATATCAACAAGATGTCATGCTTGTCGCAGATCTCCCGCAGCCGCTTCAAGTAGCCGGCGGGAGGCAATACCACTCCGGCCGATCCGGAGATGGGTTCGACAATGACCGCCGCGATGGTCGAGGCATCATGCAGCGCGATCAGGCGCTCCAACTCGTTGGCCAGGTGCGCGCCCCATTGCGGTAGTCCGCGCGAGAACGCGTTGTGTTCGAGATCCAGCGTATGCGACATATGGTCCACGCCGGCCAGCATCGATGAGCCGAAGAACTTGCGGTTGTTGACCATGCCGCCCACCGACATGCCGCCGAAACCAACCCCGTGATAACCCTTTTCGCGGCCGATGAAGCGGGTGCGCTGGCCTGCGCCCCGTGCCCGGTGATAGCCGATCGCGATCTTCAACGCGGTATCCACGGATTCGGAACCCGAGTTGGTAAAAAATATCCGGTCAAGTCCGGGAGGTGCGATCTTTGCCAATCGATTCGCAAGTTCGAATGCAATGGGATGACCCATCTGAAAGGTGGGCGCGTAGTCCATCGTCGCAAGTTGCTTGGTCACCGCCTCGGTGATTTCGCGGCGGCCGTGACCCGCGTTCACACACCAAAGACCCGCGACCCCGTCCAGCACTTCGCGGCCGGATGTGTCCCAGTAATACATGCCCTCGGCTCGCGCCAGCAGGCGTGGATTTGCCTTGAACTGCCGATTCGCCGTGAAGGGCATCCAAAACGCATCGAACTCGGGATTTGAAGGGGCTGGGGTCAGCTGGGCATTCATGGCGTAGGTCCTTTAAAATCATGTCTTCGGGGCGAGATGATAAATAAAATCGACACTTAGCTCAATTTTAGCTCGTTATTCTGCTCATCTGTCTATTATAATAGACGATATGAGCCTGGATGTGGGAATGCATTTAAAGGCCGTACGCCAGATGTACGGGCTGTCGCAGCGTGAATTGGCCAAGCGCGCCGGTGTGACCAATGGATTGATATCCCTGATCGAGCAGAACCGGGTGAGTCCGTCGGTAAGCTCGCTGAAAAAAGTGCTCGACGGCATTCCCATGGCGCTGGCCGATTTTTTCACCCTGGACCTGCGCAGCAATCCGCAGGTGTTCTTCCCCCGGGAGGAACTCACCGACATCGGCACCGCCAACGTTGAGCTGCGTCTGGTCGGTGGGCGTTTGGTCAAGCGCAGCATGTCGATCCTGCACGAGCTTTATGCGCCCAATGCGGATACCGGCGAGGAAATGCTGACCCACGCCGGCGAGGAGGGGGGTGTGATCGTGAAGGGAAAAATCGAACTCACCATCGGCGGCGAATCACGGGTCTTAGGGGCAGGCGACGGCTACTATTTCAAGAGCACGCTGCCGCATCGGTTTCGCAACACCGGTCGGGAGGAATGCGAAATCGTCAGCGCCAGCTCGCCGCCCACCTTTTAATCCGGCACGTTTGGGCCTCAGGCCAAAGCCTTCAGGTAGCATATCCCTCATGAGCAAGGTAACGGTGGCGGCCACTCAAATGGCCTGCAGTTGGGATCGCGATGCCAATATCGCGCGTGCCGAGAAACTGATTCGCGAGGCGGCGGCGCGCGGCGCCCAGGTGGTTCTGGTGCAGGAGCTGTTCGAGACGCCGTATTTCTGCAAGGACCACATCGCCCGGCATCTGGAGCTCGCGCAGCCTCTGGAGGCTCATCCTGCCGTCGAACACTTCCGCAGCGTTGCTCGCGAGCTCGCCGTGGTATTGCCGGTCAGCGTATTCGAACGCGCCAACAATGCATTTTACAATTCCGTGGTGATAGTGGATGCCGACGGAGCGGTGCTCGGCAGCTATCGCAAGTCGCACATTCCCGAGGGCCCGGGGTATCACGAGAAATTCTATTTTTCGCCGGGCGACACCGGCTTCAAGGTGTTCGACACCCGCTATGCCAAGCTCGGGGTCGCGATTTGCTGGGACCAGTGGTTCCCGGAGGCGGCGCGCTGCATGGCGTTGATGGGCGCCGAGATACTGCTCTATCCCACCGCAATCGGCTCGGAACCACAGGACGCCAGCATCGATTCGAGCGGCCACTGGCAGCGCACCATGCAAGGCCACGCTGCGGCCAATATCGTGCCGTTGGTGGCATCGAATCGCATCGGCACCGAGAAAGGTGAAAAGTACACCATGACCTTCTACGGCTCTTCGTTCATCGCCTCGCCAACGGGCGAAAAAGTCGCCGAAGCGGATCGCGTCAGCGAGTCGGTGCTGACCGCCGCCTTCGACCTGGACGAGGTGCGCCGCTACCGGCAGTCGTGGGGTGTGTTTCGGGATCGGCGGCCCGATCTCTACTATCCATTGTTGTCCCTCGATGGACGCGGCTGAGAATCTCGTATTCGTTGATCTGGAAACGACGGGCGGCAATGCCGCACATCACCGGATCACCGAAATCGGCATCGTGCGCGTGGCAAACGGCGCCGTTCTTGAAGAGTGGAGCTCGCTGGTAAATCCCGGCTGCGAAATCCCTTCCTACATCGTGGCCTTTACCGGCATCAGCAATGAGATGGTCGCCGCGGCACCGCGCTTCGCCACGCTCGCTCCGAGCGTGTTCGACAAACTGCGCGGCGCGGTTTTCGTGGCGCACAATGCGCGCTTCGATTATTCGTTTCTATGTGCCGAGTTTCGCCGCGTCGGCATGCACTTTGCCGCCACGGCGCTGTGCACCGTGAAACTTTCTCGACGCTTGTTTCCGCAGCACGCGCGCCACAATTTGGACGCGGTGATGGCACGCCACGACCTTGCGTGCAATGCCCGGCATCGTGCCCTCGGCGATGCGCTGGTGCTGCGCGATTTCTGGTTCAAGCTGCGGCTCGAGATACCGGCGCCGGTGTTTGCGGCGGCGCAGGCTCAATCCGTGCTCGGCGTGGTCAAGCTGCCCGAACAGCTGCCACCGGAGCTGGCCGACGAGTTGCCGGAAGGCCCCGGGGTGTACCGCTTGTTCGGGCCGGACGATGCTTTGTTGTACATCGGCAGAAGCAATTCGCTGCGCAGCCACGTGCTGGCGCAGCTGGGCGAGCAGCACCCGGGCTCAAGAGACCGGAAACTCGCGGCACAGGTCCGGCGCGTCGATTGGCGGCGCACCGCCGGCGAACTCGGCGCAGTGCTGCTCGAGGCCGAATGGATTAAAATGCAACAGCCGCTCTACAACCGGCACCTCAGCCGCAGTTCCGAGGCAGTGACTTTGCGGCTTGCATCCGGCCACTTGGGCTTGGTCGAGACGCAGCGCATCGACGCGCTCGCGCCTGCGGATCTTGCGGACAGTTTCGGCGTATTTCATTCCGCGAAGGACGCGCGCAAGGCGTTGACCGACATTGCGCGCGCGCGCGAGCTGTGCCTCAAGGTTCTGGGGCTCGAGCAGAGCGAGGGTTCGTGCTTCGCTCGGCAGGTCGGAAAGTGCCGGGGCGCCTGCGCCGGCAAGGAACCGCTGCTGCTCCATCAAATGCGGGTTCAGCTGGCGCTGTCCGCGCTGAAAATCAAGAGTTGGCCATTCCCAGGCCGCGTCGGATTGCGCGAAGGCGACGAAATTCACGTCCTCGATCACTGGACTTATCTCGGAACCGCCCGGTCCGAGGAAGAGTTGGCTGCCTTGAGCGCACGCGAGGCCGACTTCGCGTTCGACGTCGATGTCTACAAAGTTCTCATGCGCTATTTCTCGAGCCATGCCAGTCTCGACTGGCAGGATTTGCGCATGGCAGTCGATCTGTCTTGAGCGATCCTGACAATGTGCGCTACTGGATTGCAACGGCGCCGGTGGGTGCGGCCTCGGTGTTGGCCGGGGAATTGCTGCAGTTCGGCGCCGGCGATATTCGCGAACGCAGCCACGA
>DATMKO010000049.1:0-6203 GCA_035571175.1 Steroidobacteraceae bacterium
TCTTTCGTCCGCCGGCCACCGCTTCGCCGATGTCGATCTGGACGATCCGAACTTTGAGCGCACCCGTTACACCGAGTTCGGCGCCTATGGGCGATCGAAGACGGCCAACGCCCTGTTCGCCGTCGAGTTCGACCGCCGGCATAAAGAGCGGGGGGTTCGCGCCACCGCCGTGCATCCCGGCGGCATCCAGACCGAGCTCGGCCGCTACATGACGCCGGCGGTCAGAGAGAGTCTGATCGCCTCGATCAATGCCAGCCAGCCGCCGGGCGTTCCGGCGTTCAAGTGGAAAAGCATTCCACAAGGCGCAGCCACGTCGGTCTGGGCCGGCGCGGTCGCGGCCGCGGAACAAGTGGGCGGCCGCTATTGCGAGGACTGCCATGTGGCAGAGATCGTCAACTCAGAAGGATTCCGCGGCGGCGTGCGCACCTATGCGCTCGACCCACAGCGCGCCAAAGCACTATGGGCAAAGAGCGAAGAGATGGTGGGTGAACGGTTTTAGCCTGGCTGGCCGTTGCTACTTGCCGCGCCGGAATTCTGAGGCCACTTCATCGACGGTCGGATTGGCCTTGGCCATGCCGTTGATGATGACGACGGGAATTTCGCCGCCCATGACGACGGAGGTCCGCCGCAGCAGCGGCATTTGCCCAGGATCGGAGATCGAAACCGAGTAGTGGTTGGCCCTGGTGTTCGGGATCCCCAACTCCGTCAGACGATTTGCCATGGTGTCGGCCCGCTTGGCCGCCGCCGACGGGCAGTTCAGCGCCGCGAGGATCACCACGGTATCGGCAGGCGAGCCGGCCGGGGTCTGCACCGGCACAAAACCGTTGGTATCCTCAAAGGCGAGCAGGCTGCGCTCGTCTACGGTGCGCTCATGGGCCTGCCACAGCTGCTGCGCGGCTACGGCCGCCAGCACGGCCATCAACAGCCACTTACCGACACCCACGGATTCTGCTCCCTGAAGACGACTGTCGAATTTCAAAATATCACGATGAATATGCCCGGGAACTTGCGCCGGGTCGCAAAAACGGCGGATTTCACCCAGATCCAACCGCGCGCATACAATGCGATCGAGCGTTAACGGGGAGCCCAGCATGAACAAGAACTTTTTCCCTGTCTTTTTTCTGGCGCTCTTCAGCGGCATTGCGGGCGCGCAGCAGTACGATGTGGTGCTCGAAGGCGGGCGCGCCATGGATCCTGAAACCAGCATGGATGCCGTGCGCAATATCGGCATCCGCGACGGAAAGATCGCCCGCATTTCCTCCGAGGCGCTGAGCGGACGCCGTGTGGTGCATGCCGGCGGGCTGATTGTCGCTCCGGGATTCATCGACTTGCACCAGCACGGCCAGGAACCGGCCAGCCAGCGCGTCAAGGCGCTCGATGGAGTCACCACGGCGCTGGAGTTGGAAATCGGCGCGCCCGACGTTGCTCAATTTCTGAAAGCCAAGGAAGGGCGCTCGTTGATTCACTATGGCACCTCGGCGAGCCACGTGGCGGCACGCGCTCTGGTGTTCGGCGCCCCGTTGCCGCCCGAGGCCATTTTGCCGAAGAGCGGACCTGCGACCGATCAGGCCGCAACGGCCGAACAGATCGAAAAAATGCGGCAGCGCCTGCGCGCGGAATTGGATGCCGGCGGCCTGGCGATCGGCATGGGCATCCAGTACACGCCCGGCGCAACTCGCCTCGAGGTGATCGACATGTTCCGTCTCGCCGCCGCGCGCAGGCTGCCGGTCTACACCCATGTTCGCAGCTTCGGCCGTGTCGAGCCCGCCTCGTCCATCGCATCGATCAGCGAAGTAATTGCAGCGGCCGCCATTAGCGGCGCTCCGCTGCACATCGTGCACATCAACAGCTCCTGCTCGAGCGACTCGCTCGAGTGCCTTGCCATGATCGAAGGAGCGCGAGCCCGCGGACTCGACGTGACCACCGAGGCGTATCCCTACATCGCGGGCATGACCGCCATCAACTCCGCGCTCTTCAACCCCGGCTGGCAGGAGAAACTGGGCGTGAGCTATGGCGACCTCTTGCTTCCGGAGACCGGAGAGCGCCTGACGAAGGAGCGCTTCGACGAGCTGCACAGTTCCAGCACCACACACTTGGTGGTGATTTTCAGCAACACCCAGGAGGCGGTGGATGAAGTGATCCGGCACCCTCTGGTGATGATCGCCAGCGATGGCGCCGACGGACATCCGCGCAACGCGGGCACTTATTCGCGCGTGCTGGCGCAATACGTGCGGAAAATGGGCGCGATCTCGCTGCTGGATGCGCTGCGCAAGATGAGCCTGATGCCGGCGCAAATGCTGGAACGATCGACTTCTTCTGCACGCCAAAAAGGCCGGCTGCAGGAAGGCGCCGACGCCGACATCGTCGTCTTCGATAGCAAAACAATCAGCGACCGTTCCACCTACGAAAAGCCGATGGAGCCGAGTATCGGCGTGCGTTACTTGCTGGTCGGGGGAACCCTGGTCGTCGACGACGGCAAGGTCGTACCGGCGGTATTCCCGGGCCGGGCGTTGCGCGGGCCAGGGATGCGTTCGCCGGCTCCGTGACCTTCATGTCGCGACTCGCAAGCCGGCGCCGATTTTTGCAACGGGCGGCTTATGCCGGCGGCGGTGTCCTGGTGGGCGCGGGCGGCTTGAATTTCATTTCGCCGCTTTTTTTACGCGAACGCTTGGCGGTAGAAGCCAATGTGAGCTACTGGGCGCGGAGTCAGCCGCCTCGAAATCCGCAACTCGAGGAAAACCTGGCGGTTGACGTCGCGATCATCGGCGGCGGGTTGACCGGGCTGTCCACGGCTTACTTCATTCGCAAGGTCTCGCCGGAGAAAAGCGTCGTGGTTCTGGAAGCACGGGGCTGCGGCAACGGCGCATCCGGCAGAAACGGCGCCATGGTGCTGACCATGACGGCGGATCGCTTCATGAATTTCAGCGCCGAGCCGTCGTTGGACAAGAATCTCTACGCGTTGACCGCCGATAACATCCGCGCCATTGCCGCTTTGAGCGCCGCGACGGGAATCGACTGTGAATTGCGCGCTCAGGGCACCCTGCAGGTATTTGCCAACCACGAGGAGGCGCGGGCGGCGCAGGAGTACGTGCGGCGCGCAAGACCACTGGGCATGCCGGTCGAGTACTGGGATGCATCGCAAACCGCGGCGGCGATCGGCACCGAGGCCTATGCAGGGGGGTACTTCGATCCGAACGGTGGGCATATCCACCCGATGAAGCTGGTACACGTGTTCAAAACCGCGGCCGAGAGTTTGGGCGCGAGAATCTACGAAAACACGGTCGTGCAGAATATCGAAGCCGGCCGGGAACACCGGCTGCAATTGAGCAGCGGTCATGAAGTCAGGGCAAAGAGCCTGGTGCTCGCGACCAATGCATTCACGCCAAACCTGGGATTCTTCCGCAACTCAATTCTTCCGCTTCGCGAGAATGTCGCAATCACCCGCCCCTTGAGCGAGGCGGAGCTTGCGGCGATTGGCTGGCATTCGCAGGTGCCGTTCAACGACAGCAGAACGCTGGTCTATTATTTCGGTTTGACTCCGGACCGGCGCATTCACATCGGCGGCGGCCGTCCGCGCTATAACTTCAACAATGCCGGCACCGACGATACCGCCGATGCACGCGCCCGTGAATTGCCACTGCATCGAGAGCTGCTGCGCGTGTTTCCGAAATTGACCGGCGTCGATTTCGAGACCATGTGGGATGGCGTGATCGACTGGTCATTGGACGCCTCGCCGTCGGTGGGATACACCGGCCGGTATCGAAACATCTTTTATGGATTGGGCTATAGCGGTCACGGCGTCAATTTGACGTCGGTATTCGGCAGAATCATTGCGGATCTTCATGCCGGGCGCGAAAGTGCCTGGCGCCAGTTTCCCTTCGTCAACGCCAGGCTGGACTATGTTCCCAATGAGCCCTTCCGCTGGCTCGCCGCCGAGTCGGCTCTGGCCTGGTACAAGTTGACCGACTCCGGCGCGTAAGCGCAGGCGATCAGGCGGCCGCCACCGGCGCCATGCGGGCTTCCCGAATCGGCAGGTTGAGGAGCGCCGCGGCCGTCGCCAGAGCCATGTCGGCGTACCACATCAGGTGATAGTCGCCGAATTTGACGAGGACCAGGCCGCCGAGAAAGGCGCCAAGAAAAGCGCCGATCTGGTGCGACAGCAGCGCGAGTCCGAACAGCGTGGACAGGTAACGGATGCCGAAGAGTTTTCCCACGATGGCGGCGGTCGGTGGGACTGTGGCAAGCCAGGTAAGTCCCAGGCCCACGGCGAAGACATAAAACGTCAGGACGGTTTTTGGCGCGGCCAGGTACCAGCCGATCAGCAGCGCGCGCGAGCCGTACATCGCCGCGAGAATGTACTTGCTGCGGACCCGCTGCGTGAACGCACCGGCAATCAGACTACCCAGAATGTTGGCGAGGCCGATGAGGGAGAGCGACCAGCTGGCTACCGACGGCGGCAGGCCGCAGAGATTGACCTCACCCGGCAGATGCGTCACGAGAAACGCGACGTGGAATCCGCAGGTGAAGAAGCCGGCGTTCAGCAGCAGGTAGCTGCGATCGTCCACGGCCTCCCACACAGCCTTCCATGGCGATCCTAAGCTGCCGCCGGCGCGCTGTGCGGAAACTCCCGGACCGACGACCCGCACCAGGGGCAGCGCGCCCACGCAAACCAGTGCAAGCGACCACATGGCACCCATCCATCCGAGCAGCTGAATCAGCGCCTGCGCGAGCGGTGCAAACACGAATTGTCCCAGCGATCCGCCTGCATTGATGATGCCGGCGGCTTTGCCGCGGTTTTCAATCGTGAGATGTTGAGATGCCGCGCCGATCAGCACGGAAAAACTGCCTGCGCCGGCACCGGTTGCCGAGAGGATTCCCAGGGAAACGACCAGGCCGAGGCCCGAGGTCATCAACGGCGTAACCGCCGTGCCGATCGCCAGTACCAATAGTCCGGCGATCAGAACCTTCGCGGGACCGTAGCGATCCGCCGCCGCGCCGGCGAGCGGCTGGATCACGCCCCACATCAGTTGCGCGATGGCGAGAGCCAGGCTGATGGTGCCGATGCCGAGCCCGGTTGAGATCCTGAGGGGCGCGATGAACAGTCCGAGCGATTGCCGCGCGCCCATGGTCACCATGAGGATGGCGGCCGCCGCCAGCGTAACCACCCATGCGGTGCGGTCGCTGCCTTCTCTCAAAAGTTACTGCGCCTCCCGCCGTGCCACGCAATTGGCTTGTTCGTGCGGCGATATGATCTCGCGGCGATGCACAAACCACAACCCCTCTCTTGAACCCCGCCATAGGTCAAAACCTAAAGTCCGCACCGGATTAATCCTACAAATGCCGTGATCTTCTCCATCTTGCAGGTTCATGGAATTTTCATCGGTTTCTGTCGTCCTACATGGAGCCTGCGAATGAATTGCGTTCCTCGAGGAGAGCGGCCATGTCGATGAGTCCATCGCCTCACGATTCCGCGGCGCCGGAATCGGCGCATCCATATCGAATTCACCCTTTGCCAGAACCACCAAGGCCCGTCGCAAGCCCAAAACCGGCCAACTTCAATCCCCTGCGTTTCTGTGTACCGGCAGGACCCACGGCCGAGCAGCGCCACGCGCTGATTGCAAACGCTGCCTACTTTCGCGCGCAGCGGCGCGGCTTCCGGGCAGGCCACGAACTCGAAGACTGGCTAGCCGCTGAAGCCGAGGTTGAACAACACCTGGCCGATGCGCGCCGGCGTCGACCACGTGCTGACAAGTGAGCGATCTAAGCATGCACGCCGAGGTGCAGCGCCAATGGGTATAGGAGGCAGCCGCCTATTCGACCTGCAGACATTGGGGCAGAGCGTCTGGCTCGAGTGCGACCAGCCGCGCATGCTGGCCCGCTCGAAATTGACCTACCTCATCAGAGCCGGCATTTCAGGGCTCGATACCAACCCGGATAGGCAGGCCGCGGTCTTTGCCGACGATGCGGCATACGATGAGCAGCTCCGTATTGAAGATGCACGCCACACGGCCGACTGTCTGCTGCGCGTCTATGACTCCAGCGGCTGGCGCGACGGCTACTCGAATATCGATGTCTCGCCCGCCATCGCAGACGACGCAGCCGGCATCGAGTCCGAGGCGCGGAGATTGTGGGCCGAGATCAACAGGCCAAATGTCATGATCAAGGTGCCCGCGACCGACGCGGGATTGTTGGCCATGCGACGC
>DATMKO010000050.1:0-5227 GCA_035571175.1 Steroidobacteraceae bacterium
TTTCGCCGGCATGTTCGCCGTTCAAGCGGTCACTCTGTTTCTGCTCGCCCACTCGCACACGCTGATGCCCGCGCTTGGCGCCGTGTCGGTCATTCTGCTCTGCTGCGGCGGCGGATTCGGAACGATGCCCTCGTTCAATGCGGTTTGCTTCGGCACGAAGTTCATGGGCCTGAACTACGGCCTGATTCTATCGGCGTGGGGCTTTGCCGGATTGGTCGGACCCATCATCGCTGCTCGCGCCAAAGATCTGACCGGATCGTTCTCACGAATGTTGCCGCTCATCGCGCTTGTGCTTCTGGCATCCGTGATTCTTCCTTACATTACCAAGAAACCAGCGCAACAATTAGGCGCTGCGAAGACAGCGCGTCCATCGGCTTTCCCCGCTCCATTCTCTGCGACGGTAACCGTTCGAAATTTGGTTTGACTACAGGCGCAATCGTCATGTCTTTTCCATCGCGGCTTCAGATTAGAATACCAGTCACAGCGACAACACTGATCGTTTGCTCTCTCGGCGTGCGCGCAAAACTCAAGATGTCCGAAGCCTCGATCACCGCGCATCGAGTGCAAACGCGGCATCAACCGCCGCGCTAACTTTGTTTAGCCACATAGCGCGGGAAATCTCGCATCTGTTAATCGTCGGACTTTGCGCGAGACCAAAGGCCATGGCGGAAACGGCAAGCGGACGAACATGAACTGTCGTCCGCCAACGTCCGGCAGCAGCCACCTTTTAGGAGGGGTGTTTTTGGGAGTATCGGCACGCAACCGATATCAGAATTCCCTTAAATTACCGATGTTTTCTGCGTGCTTTCGGTTCCGTCCCGGGGAGCAATAAAAACACACACTTACGATACTTTCTTCAGGTTCCCTAGAGTAAGTTGTTTCCCGAATGTTTCCCCAGATCTGACAGCGGTGTCGGTAGCCCCGCCAGTATCGCAGTCTTATCAGCCGAGTCGTTATGAGTGCGCCGCATCGTGCAATTGCAAAAACCGCTGGCACGAAGAAAGGCAAACTGAGCCCGGCGTCCATCGCCCATGACGCACCGGTAGAAATATCGCAAAGGCCTGGGGTTATGTGACCGCGTTGCGCCGCAGGTGCTCGGTTCGGCTAAGTCCGTCGAGCACTTCGCTCAAAATGGTCACGGCCTGCCAGACGTCCACGTAGCGCAGATACAGCGGCGCGAAGGCGAAGCGCACGACGTCCGGAGCCCGAAAATCTCCGATCACGCCGCGGGCGATGAGCGCCTGCATGAGTTCGTAGCCTTGCGGGTGTCTCAGCGCCACGTGGCTGCCGCGACGCGCGATCTCGCGGGGTGATGCCAACGATAAATCACACCCGGTCAGCGCGTCGAGCCGCGCGATGAACAGCTCCGACAGGGCTTCGGACTTGCGCCGCACCTCGTGCAGTTCGATACCCTCCCACACATCCAGCGCACCTTCCAATGAGGCAAACGAAATCATCGAAGGCGTGCCGCCGCGAAAGCGTGCCATGCCGGCAGCGGGCGCGAAGTTGTCGCTGAATTCAAATGGCGCAGTGTGCCCCATCCATGCCGCGAGTCCCGACGTGTGTCCATCCTGCAGGTCACCTCGCACGTAGAGAAAGGCCGGAGAGCCGGGGCCGCCATTCAAATACTTATATGTGCAACCAACAGCGAAATCCGCCCCCGCCGCATGCAAGTCGGTCTCGAGCGCGCCGACGCTGTGCGAGAGGTCCCATAGGATCCTCGCGCCGTGCGCGTGCGCCTCCCGAGTGACGGCCACCATATCGAACAGCTCTGCGGTCTTGTAGTGAACATGGGTGAGCACCACCAGGAAAGTGGCTGAGTCGATGCTCGCGACAATGTGCTCCCGCGGCACGGCCACCACTTCGATTGCCCCGGACGAAAGAGCCGCCAGACCCTGCAGCACATAGAGGTCGGTGGGAAAATTGCCGAGCTCCGTGACAATGCGATGGCGCTTGCCGCGCGCCATCATCGCGGCGGACGCCAGCTTGAAGAGATTCACCGAGGTCGAGTCGGCGACCAGCACCTCCTCCCTTGCCGCGCCAATCAGCGGCGCTATCCGGGCCCCGAGCTTAAGCGGCAGATCGAACCAGCCGTGCACATTCCAGCTGCGGATGAGGTCGCGCCCCCATTCATCCTCGATCATTGCACGCGTACGCGCTATCGAAGCGTGCGTGAGGGCACCCAACGAGTTGCCGTCCAGATAAATCACTTCCGGCTTCAGCCGGAACTGTTGCCGAGTCTCGGCGAATGGATCGCAGCGATCCAGGGATTCGCAGTCCGCGAGACTCGCCGGCGGCGTCATACTCTCGTCACGCCAGATCCGCGATAGTGTAGAAAATAGATCAATGCCAGGCAACCCAGGTAGGGCAGTCCAAACACCAGGGTCATGCGAAATGCCTCGGTAAATGCCGTGGTGATAAGCAGCGCCGCCATGAGTCCGGCGCCGAGCAGCGTGGTCAGAGGGAAGCCCCTCATGTGAAACCGCGAGGCACTGCTCGCGATGCGATCGCGCGCGCGGCGGAAGAAGTAATGGGTGATGAAGATCATCAGCCAGGTAAACATGGCGCCAAATACCGAAATGCCCACCATCATCAAAAATGTGCGCGCGGGCGAGATGACGCTGAGGACGGTTGCAATTGCAATGCCGGAACTCGACACCAGCAAGGCGTTCAATGGAATGCCCTTGGTTGTCAGCCGCCCCAGGCGCCGGGGTGCCTGGCCGGCGCGCGACAGACTGAACATCATGCGGCTGGAGATGTACAGCTGGCTGTTCATGGCTGACAGTGCCGCAATCAGTATGACAAAGTTCATTACACCGCCGGCGGCCGGCAGGCGCATGGCTTGCATCACCCGCACGAAAGGGCTCATGCCCAAGCCGGCCTGCGTCCAGGGAAGCAGCGCGAGCATCAAAGCCAGTGTCAAAATATAAAAGAGCACCAGACGCACCACCGTGGAGAAAAATGCGCGCATCACGGCCACCTCCGGCTGTGCCGCTTCGCCCGCGGCGACGGCGATCATCTCGATGCTCAAGTAGCTGAAGATCGCCATGATGACGGCGACCCACATGCCGGCGACACCATGGGGGAGAAAGCCGCCATACGCGGTGTAGTTGCGCAGGCCGAGCGTGCCGTCGGCCACATCCGTCTGAACACGATGGGACTGCACCAGCAGATAGCCGGCGAGCAGTATGAAGCCGACAATGGCGCAGATCTTTATTGCGGAAAACCAATACTCGACGGTACCGAAAGTGCTCACGCTGAAGGCGTTGATCGTGATCAGGATCCCTGAGAATCCCAGTATCCACAGCCACCCCGGCACATCGTGAAACCAGAACTTCATGTACAGGGCCACCGCGCTGACCTCGGTGCCCACCGCGAGCACGATGCAGGTCCAATAGGCGTAGCGCACCAGGAAGCCTGCCAGTGGGCTGACATAGCACTCAGCATAAGTGCCGAATGACCCGGTGGTCGGATGCGTCACCGTCATCTCGGCAAGGCAACCCATGAGCAGCAATGCGATCAGAGCGCCAATCGCATAGCTCAAAAGCACGCTCGGACCCGCCATTCCGATCGCGAAGCCGCTCCCCAAAAAAAGCCCGGTGCCGATGGCCCCGCCGATGGCGATCATCGACAGTTTGCGCGCGCTCAAGGTCCTGCGCAGGCCGCCTTCGCGTTCGATGATGGCGGAGAAATCATCCACGGCAACAGGTCCATCGAGCATGCGGTCAATTCTAACCTGATCCATTAGACTGCGCTGATGCAGAACCACCGCGAAAATCCCGGATTCGGCGTCCTCTGTGATGCCGTTGCCTATCGACGGCTGGTGGTGGTGACGGGAAGCGGCGTGTCGGTGGGTCTTAACCTGGCAGACTCCGATCTAGCCCAGCTGCCAACCTGGCATTCGGTTCTAACCCAATTGTACTCCCGCTTCGCGTACCGGCTTGCGCCGGTGGCGAGGGAGGTGGAGCTGTTACTGAACGCACAACCTCGCGGCTCTGATTATCTGATCGAAGCCGCCACGCTTATCCGTGAAACCGTGGGAGTAAGCGATTATCGCGATGCCATCGTGAATCTGACCGCCGCGCCCGATGACGCAAGATCGCCCTTGCATGATCTCATCGAGGATCTCGAGCCGCTCGGGATCATCACCTTCAACTACGACCTCGGACATGAAAATGCCTATCGGGCGCGTCGCCCGGAAAGGCATCGCATGCATCGGGCGATTTATTCCGACGAGCGCAAGTTGCGCGCCGTGCTCACGGATGATTTCCAGTCGCGTTTTCTGCTCAAAGCGCATGGATGTATTTCGCGGCCCAAGACCATTGTGCTGGACCGCGCCTCGTATCGGGAAGTGATGGCGCGTCAGCCGGGCTATCGGGCGTTCGCTCACCATGTGCTGGCGCGCTTCAGCGCCCTCATCGTGGGATTTGGGTTGAACGATCCCGACTTCGAGGATTTGCTGCAGAGCTTCGAGGCCAATTTCGGCGGCGGAGTGGGCGAGCATGTTTACATCTGGAAGCGCGGCCAGCGAGAGGACGAGGAGGCACGTGCACTGGTTCTGCGTCGCCGCTACGGACTAATATGCATCTTCGTCGACAGCTTCGACGAGGTGCGCAATGTGATCAGCGATGCCCGCACGCACATGGGCCCGGAACTCGGCCGCACGATCGCTACCACGCTGAAAAGAGGCGTGGACGTCGAGGATTTCCGTGAGATCAGGCGCAAAGCGCACCTCGAACTCGGGCGACTAAGCGCAGCCGGCGCGCGGGTAGCCGCCGCCGCGCTGATGGCTTACGCCGGAGATGAGACGAATCCGACGCTGGTGCGGGCTGAAGCGGCCTATTCTCTCGGCAAGGTGCGGCTGGCGCCGCCCGGTGTTGCCGAGTTCTTGCTGGGAAGCATCAGCATTGGCACGCCGGCCGCCATCGTGACCTCCACCCTGGCGGCACTGCTGCAGTTGGATCCGCCGGTGGACGAGAGGCTTGACGACTGGACGCGCAAGGCCGCCACGCTCGAGTTCGTATGCTTGGAAATCGACCGGCTTTCCAGGGCGAATGCCGAGTCGCGAGAGGCTCCCAGGGCCCAAAAGTATTTGGACGCACTGCTCGCAAGATGGAGAGCGACGAGTTCCGCATCCCCCCGATCATCTGAAGACGATTTGTAGGTATCCACATGGATGGCGCTAGAACCTGACAGCCCCAATTCACTCCCACTCAATAATCTCCTG
>DATMKO010000051.1:0-2537 GCA_035571175.1 Steroidobacteraceae bacterium
CCTGTCCGTCGACCTGGTATCGACCTCGGAAACCAATGTGACGGTGTCCTTGGATCCGAGCGCCAATGCGCTGGATGGCGCGGCGCTCGAGCGGCTGGCGGTGAGCTTGAGCGAGCTTTGCAAGGTCGAAATTCTGGGGCCCTGCGCCTCGTTGAGTCTGCTGGGTCAGAATATCCGCGGCATTCTGCACGAACTGGGCTCGGCCTTCGAATTGTTTCAGGACCAGAAGATCTACCTGGTGACGCAGGCCGCCAACGATTTGAATTTCACTTTTGTCATCGACGAATCCCAGGGTGATCGTTTGGTGCAGCAGTTGCACGAACGACTCATTCAAAGCATTGGCTCTGACAAGGTGCTCGGGCCCACCTGGGCGCAGTTGTTCTCCGACAAGGCCAAGGACGCCAGCCTCAAGCTGAATTGGTGGCAGGAGCCGGACAAGCGCCGCGCTCTGCTCGAAATCGCGGCGCGCGAGTCGGCGGCCTTTGTCTACGATATGGCCACCCTGGATGCGGCCGTCGCCGCGGTGCTGCGCGTAAAGTCGGTCAAGCGCTGGGCTTATGCCATGAAGGCGAACTGGCACGCGGAGATTTTGCGCAGGGTGTACGCCGCCGGCTTGAGCCTGGAGTGCGTTTCGCAGGGCGAACTCGAGCATGCATTTGCCTCGGTCCCGGGGCTCGAGCGTGAACGCGTGCTGTTCACCCCCAATTTTGCGCCGCGCAGCGAGTATGAATTTGGCTTGAGATTGGGTGTGCGCGTGACCCTCGATAATCTCCATCCGTTGAAAATGTGGCCGGAGCTGTTCCGCGGCAGGGACATTTTCGTGCGCATCGACCCTGGGTTTGGCCGTGGGCACCACAGCCATGTGCGCACCGCCGGCGCGCATACGAAGTTCGGCGTGTCCTTGAGCGATGTGGATGAGCTGATCGCACTGACGATAAGCGCCGGCGCGCGGGTCACCGGACTGCATGCGCACACCGGCAGCGGAATTTTCGATGTGGCGAACTGGACGGAGACCGGCGCCCTGCTGGGCGGCCTTGCGACGCGATTCCCGCACGTCAGGGTGATCAACCTCGGCGGCGGAATCGGCGTTCCGGAACAAATCGGCCACAATGAAATCGATCTTGGCGATCTCGAGCGCGGCGTGGCGGCACTGGCGGAGCAGCTGCCGCACATCGAGTTTTGGATGGAGCCGGGGCGATTTTTGGTGGCCAAGGCGGGAGTGCTGGTGGCCCTCGTGACGCAATTGAAGGGCAAGGGCGATGTGCAGTATGTGGGAATCGCGACCGGCATGAACTCGTTGATCCGGCCGGCGCTGTATGGGGCGCATCATGATATCCGCAATCTCACCCGCTTGGCTGAGCCGATGAGTCATCGCGTCAACGTGGTCGGCCCGATCTGCGAAAGCGCCGATCAATTCGGCGCGGACCGCTGGCTGCCGAACACCGCGGAGGGCGACGTGCTGCTGATCGCCACCTGCGGCGCTTATGGCTATTCCATGTCCTCCAACTATAATCGCCGCCCGCCGGCGCGTGAGTTTATTATTCCCACATGAAACCTGTAGGCATCATCGGGTGGCGCGGCATGGTGGGCTCGGTCCTGCTCGACAGGATGCGGGCCGAGAAAGACTTCGACCTCATCACGCCGACCTTCTTCAGCACCTCGCAGGTCGGCGCGGCGCCTCCCAAAATCGGCGTCACGGCCCCCGCCGTGCAGGACGCCAATGACATCGCCGCGCTTGCCAAGCTGCCGATGCTGATCAGTACCCAGGGTGGCGACTACACGCAGTCGATTCACCCGCGCCTGCGTGCCGCCGGCTGGCAAGGCTACTGGATCGACGCCGCATCCAGCCTTCGCATGGAGAAGGACGCCGTCATCGTTCTCGATCCGGTGAACCTGCCGGTGATGCAGGCCGCCGCCGCGCGCGGCGTGCGGGATTTCATCGGCGGCAATTGCACCGTATCGCTCATGCTGATGGCAGTCGGAGGACTGCTGCGGGCGGGGGTCGTGGAATGGATCACGGCGATGACTTACCAGTCGGCCTCGGGGGCGGGCGCGCAATACATGCGCGAACTGCTCGAGCAGATGGGCGCCGTGTACGGCTCCGCGTCGCCCCTGCTGGAAAATCCCGCTGCCGGTATTCTGGAGATAGATAGAGCGGTAAGTGCGGCTTTATCGAGCGCCGAGTTTCCGCGCGGCAACTTCGAGGTGCCGCTCGCCGGCAGCCTGATTCCGTGGATCGACAAGGATTTGGGCAACGGCCAGAGCCGCGAGGAATGGAAGGCGGCCGCCGAAGCCAATAAGATCTTGGGGCTGGAAGCCCGCCCGGTTCCGATCGAGGGCATCTGCGTGCGCGTCAGCGCCATGCGCTGCCATTCTCAGGCGCTCACCATCAAGCTGACCCAGGATTTGCCGCTGCCCGAAATCGAGGCGCTGATCGCCGGCGGCAACCCCTGGGTGCGCATCGTTCCGAACCAGAAGCAAGCCACGATTGCCGCGCTGTCGCCCGCGGCCGTCAGCGGCGGCCTTGAGATACCCAT
>DATMKO010000052.1:0-11397 GCA_035571175.1 Steroidobacteraceae bacterium
TAAACCCACGCGCTTCGAAGGCAGCTGGCGCCACATCGGCATCTACGCTTACCGCGTGCGCAGTCTGTTGCAATTCGCAGCATGGCCGCCGACGCCGCTCGAGACAGCCGAGAAGCTCGAGCAGCTGCGCGCATTGGAATATGGCATGCAGATACATCTCGTGGTGTCGCCGACGCTACCGCCCGCCGGTGTGGACACGCCCGAGGACTTGGAACGCGTCAGGGCGATGCTGATGAATGCGGGAGACTGCGATGGGCAATTACGTTGATAAGAACTTGGACAACGGCGAAACGGCCAAATATTCAGCAAGAGTTTCTTTGTGGAAATACTGGATCAATTTCTTAATTGCAGGACTCATTGCCGCAGTCGCGTTGCTGGGATTTGCGACATACCTGTCGAGTAAGAGTGGAACCCAGTCGTTTACCGGGCCTAAATTTGCGCTGGTAACGCTGCTTATATCGTTGGCCATTTTCGCGTGGCCTCTCGTGGCGCGAAAGTCTACCGAGTTGGTGATAACCAGCAAGAGGTTGATTGCAAAATTTGGGGTGCTTTCCACTCAATCCATCGACATCCGCTTTGATCGAATCGAGACGGTGCGGGTAAAGCAAAGCCTAATGGGAAGAATATTCAACTACGGGGATATCGTGGTCACAGGCACCGGCTCAACCTTCGACCCCATTCCCAACATCGCAAATCCAATGGGATTTCGAGCGGCGCTCAATCAAGCACTGGAGACCGCGCCGTCATCCCGGGGTGCGAGCGCTCGACCAAATGCCGAGCGCTCGGCCGGTCAATAGCAGCGTGGCGAAGTTCCGAGACAAGCCTTGGCGACTCGGTTAGTTCGAATTCTTTTCGTTTGCCTGGGCAATATCTGTCGCAGCCCGACGGCGGAGGCCATGTTGCGGCATCTCGCCGCGCAGGAAGCGCCGCGGCTGAACCTCGAGATCGATTCCGCGGGCACAGCTGATTACCATACCGGCGCACCGCCGGATCCGCGCAGCCAACGTGCCGCCTTGCAGCGCGGCATCGATATCAGTGGATTGCAAGCGCGGCAGGTCACCGAGCGCGATTTCATGCGCTTCGATCTGATTCTGGCGATGGATCGCGCAAACCTGCGCGAACTTGAGTCACTGAAGCCCGCCGGCGCAAACGCTCAGCTCAAGCTTTTCATGGAGTATGCACCCGGCTCCGTAGTGCTCGAGGTGCCGGATCCTTACTACGGCGACGCGGCCGGCTTTGAGGTAGTCCTCGATCTCTGCGCTGCCGCGTCGCGCGGGCTGCTCGCCTCCCTAGAGCGTGCGCAGCAGCCAATAAAGGCCCCCTGATATCGCGATGGATGCGGGCAGCGTCAGCACCCAGGCCATCAGCAGATTGCGCACGGTCGACCATTGCAGGCCCGAGTGATTTGCCACCATGGTTCCGGCGACGCCCGAGGACAGCACGTGCGTGGTACTGACCGGCAAACCGTACATTTCGGCGGCACCGATGGTCGCCATGGCAACGAGTTCCGCCGATGCGCCTTGTGCGTAGGTCAAATGCGTTTTGCCGATCCGCTCGCCGACCGTGACCACGATTCGCTTCCAGCCGATCATCGTGCCCAACCCCAATGCGATGGCCACCGCGACCTTGACCCAGGTCGGAATGAATTTCGTGGAGCGATCAAGCTGTTTCTTGTATGCGCCAAGCGATTTCTGGTCGGCTTCCGATACGTTGAGCGTCTTGGCCTTACCCATGAAGCGCAGACCTTCGCTCACCAGGTACATCTGATTGCGGATATTGATCATGGATCCGGGCGGGACCTTGTCCATCGAACCGTAGTCGCCGACCTGCTTCGCGATCGTCGCGGTCATTGCGGCGAGTGCAGGTATGCCCTGCGCCGTTACGGTACGCGTGCGCACCATCTCCAGCACGTCGGCGCGCGGATCGGCCGGCGTCGTGCCCGTTCCATAGTGCGAAAGTGCCGTCTGCGCCTGCGCTGAGGCCGCCATGAAGGTAGTCACGTCTTGCTCGTGCATGGTGCGATTCAGCGCATAGGCCGTCGGCACGGTGCCGATCAGGATCAGCATGATGAGTCCCATGCCTTTTTGGCCATCGTTCCCGCCATGAAAGAAGCTCACGCCGGTACAGGTCAGGATCAGCAAGCCGCGAATCCATACCGGGGGCGGCTTGTTGCCCTCCGGCTCTTTGTATAGCGCCGGGATCTTGATCACGGCCTTGAGTATGGAGAGCAGCAACCACGCCGCACTGAAGCCGATCAGCGGCGAGACCAATAGGGTCTCGCCGATCTTCGTGGCTTGGCTCCAATCCACACCGCTGGTGCCGTCCGTGCTCGCGGCCATCAGCTGGTTCATGAGACCGACGCCGATGATGGAGCCGATGAGCGTATGGGAACTCGATGAGGGCAGTCCGAAATACCAGGTGCCCAAATTCCATAGAATGGCGGCAATCAGCAAGGCAAATACCATGTCGAATCCGGCGCCGCTGCCCACTTGCAGGATCAATTCGACCGGCAACAGCGACACGATCGTGAAGGCGACGGCGCCGGTCGAGGTCAGCACGCCCAGGAAATTGAATGTGCCGGACCAGAGAACCGCCAGATTCGCCGACATCGAGTTCGTATAGATCACGGTGGCGACCGCATTTGCCGTATCGTGAAAACCGTTGACGAACTCGAATCCCAACGCGATGAACAATGCCACGCCCAGCAGTATGTAGGGATACACGCGGGTGTCGCGAACCACCGATAGATCGTCCGCCAGGTGATAGCCGGCGTATACGATCCCGATGAGGACCACGATGATGGCCAGCACATTGAACCAGGGATTGGTTTTATGCCCGCTGAGCTTCGAGGGCTTGGCCGGCGTGCTCATTCCTCGGGCCGCGTCGTCGAGCGCGGAGATGTTGCTCATTATTTTGTATCCAGTTGAAAATGGGGCCGAGCCGGAACTTATAGGTCCGAGTTATTACAGTTGGATGACAGCCAGAGTTTTTCATGCCCTACACCCTCTCCCATGCCGCTGCCGTACTGCCGTTCTCGCGCCTGCTGGCGCGCTGGCAGCTGCTGTCGGCCGCGATCATCGGGGCAATGGTGCCGGATTTTCGCGTGTTTCTGCCGTGGCGGTTCGGGCACGTGGAAACGCACAGCGCCATGGCTTTATTGATATTTTGTCTGCCCGTGGGTGTGATCACTTACTGGCTATTCCAAGGCTTGGTGAAGACACCGGTCTTGGAGGTTCTGCCCGAAGGCCCCTATGCCCGCTGGCGGCCTTTCGCGGCTCCGGCGCACATCGGCAGCGCGCGTCAATGGGTGCTCGCGGCCTGCGGGGTCCTGGGAGGAGCGGTCACGCACCTGGTGTGGGATGCATTCACTCACGAGGGCGCACGCGGCGTGCGCTGGTTTCCGCTGCTCGATGATCCGATGATCGAGATGGGCAGGCGCCACGTGGACGGCGTTGCTGTGATGCAGGATTTGAGTTCACTGATCGGGCTTGTTGCGGTTCTGGCGCTGGTCGCTTATGGACTGCG
The DNA here is from genome assembly GCA_035571175.1 of Steroidobacteraceae bacterium. Classification (GTDB taxonomy): domain Bacteria; phylum Pseudomonadota; class Gammaproteobacteria; order Steroidobacterales; family Steroidobacteraceae; genus Bog-1198. The sequence goes on from DATMKO010000052.1 coordinate 3,526, forward strand.
TCGCGGGCGCGAGCCCGCAGTGCCGAACCGGCTCGTGCCCCGTACCGAGCGTCGGCAGTGGCTGCTGGCCTATGTGCTGGCGGTTGTGGCCTTAAGCTGCGCGTTTTATGTGCGGGCGCGATGGGCGCAGCCGCCGCTGCACTCGACGTTCGCGCAGATTTCTACCATGGCAGTGGCCGCCCTGCGCGGCCTTGCGGCCGCGCTTTTGGGCGTCAGCCTTGCACTGGATCTGCGGCTGCGCGCCCTGCGTTACCGTTCGTCCGGCCCGGATCGTTGAACATCGCTTGGTGTAGAGGACCAGACCACGTATTTGTTGTCGTTTCCCTTGCTCGAAGCCGGGGGTTCGTCCGCGCGGGACGGCGCCGGTGCGGGCTCACGAAACGGCGCTGGTTCGGCCGGCGCACTTGCAACCGGGCGTTCCCGCGGCGGCTCATAGGCAGGCGCAGGCTCGGCGCGAGTCGGTTCGAAAGAACGAGCCGGTTCGGAGGAGCGAACCGATTCGAAGGGTGGCGCCGGTTCGAAGGACGGCGCTGCCGACGGCGGGGACGAGGCGTTGTCGCCGCCACGCGCTTCGTTCGGCGCTGGGGAACTGGTCGCGCCGGGACCGACACCGAAAGCTGGGTTGGCGCCGGCGCCGTTTGCTGCATTTTCACCGCCCTCGCGCCTGCCGCGGCCGCGGCGACGGCGACTCCGCCCGCCGCGCTCGCCGCGTTCGCTGCCCGATCGCTCAGGGTCGTTGCCGCGGGGCTGGTCCGCGCGCGGCGGCTGATCGGCACGCGGCGTTTGATCGGGACGTGGAGCTTGATCTGCGCGTGGGGTGAGATCTCCGCGAGGCGCTTGATCCGGCCTGAATGACTGATCTTGGCGGGACCCCTGTGCCTCGTTGCGCTGCCCGCTTGCATTGCGATCCGGTTGCCCGGAGCCCTCGCGGCGCGGGCCGAAATCAGCGCGCGGCCGTCCATCGCGGCGCGGATCGCGCTGCCCGTCGCGCTGCCCATCACGCGGCGCGTCACGGCGCACATCCCGATTGCGGTCGCGATTTCGGTCGCGGTCCCCGCCGCTTCGATACCGGTCATGTCGTGCATCGCGATGCGGCGGCCGATCGCGCTGGGTGTGTGCCGACGCAGGCGAGGCGGCCGTGGCACGCCCGGCGGAATTTCCAAACAGCCAGCGCCACAGTCTGACCAGAACGCCGACGTGGGCGGTCTGAACTGCGGCAGGTGCGGCGGCGGGTACCGGCATTGGAATTACCGGCGCCGCAGCCGCCGACAATAAACTCGGAACCAGCGGCACGTCGCCCGGCGGCTTCTTATCCCGGTTGCCAATATTCGAGTCCTCGACGCTCGGCTGATCCGCCAGCTGATAGCTGACCGTGGTGTTTTCCGGCAGCTCTTTTTCGTCATCGCGAACGCGGCGCAGAGTATAGGCCGGCGTCTGCATGTGAGGATTCGGCACGATCACCAGCGACACTTTGTCGCGGGATTCTATCTGCTGCAGCTGTTCGCGTTTCTCATTGATAAGATAGGTGGCGACGTCCACCGGAACCTGGGTGATGACCCGTCCGGTGCGTTCCTTGCGCGCCTCTTCGCCGATTAACCGCAGCAACGCGAGGGACATCGATTCGACGCTGCGTATCGTGCCCATGCCGCTGCAGCGCGGGCAGTTGATGTGCGTGGTTTCGCTCAACGCGGGGCGCAATCGCTGCCGCGACAACTCGAGCAAGCCGAACCGTGAGAGTCTCCCCAGTTGGATGCGGGCGCGATCCATTTTGACGGAGTCGCGCAACATGTCTTCCACGGCGCGCTGATTGGCCGTCGATTCCATGTCGATGAAATCGATGACGATGAGCCCGCCGATGTCGCGCAGCCGCAACTGGCGGGCAATTTCCTCGGCAGCTTCCAGGTTGGTATTGCGCGCGGTGGTTTCGATATCGCCGCCGCGGGTGCTGCGCGCCGAATTGATGTCGATTGAAACCAGCGCTTCGGTGTGATCGATCACCAAGCTGCCGCCGGAGGGCAGAGTGACCTTGTGCGCATACGCTGATTCAATCTGGCTCTCGATCTGATAGCGCGTAAACAGCGGCACCGGATCTTGATACAGCTTCAACTTGCGCTGCGCGTCCGGGGGCATGAAGCGCTGCATGTATTCCTGAGCCTTCTGAAAGGCTTCAGGATCGTCGATCAGGCATTCGCCGACGTCATCAGAGAAGTAGTCGCGCAAGCCCCGGGTAACCGCATCGCTCTCTTGAAAAATCAAAAACGGCGCGGGCCTGCCGTCGTTTGCCGCGACGATTGCGTCCCAGGCTGTTTTGAGGTTGTTCAAATCCCATTGCAGCTCCTCGGTGGTGCGTCCGACCCCGGCCGTGCGGACGATGGCGCCCATGCCGTCGGGAATGATCAAGCCGTTCATCGCATCGCGCATCTGCTCGCGATCCTCGCCTTCGATGCGGCGCGACACGCCGCCGGCGCGCGGATTGTTCGGCATCAGCACCAAGAAGCGGCCGGCGAGACTGATGAATGTGGTGAGAGCGGCGCCCTTGTTGCCGCGTTCCTCTTTTTCGACCTGTACGATGAGCTCTTGGCCTTCCTGCAGAAGGTCTTTGATGTTGAGCCGGCCTTGGTTTGCCGGCTGCGATCGGAAGTACTCCTTGGAGACTTCCTTGAGCGGCAGGAAACCGTGGCGCTGCGCGCCATATTCGACGAACGCCGCTTCGAGGCTAGGCTCTACGCGGGTGATTCGCCCTTTATATATATTGGATTTTTTCTGTTCCCGGGACGGGATCTCAATCGATAAGTCGTATAACTTTTGACCGTCGACCAGAGCTACTCGCAGTTCTTCTTCTTGAACTGCGTTGACGAGCATTCTTTTCATGTGCCCCAACTAATGTGGTAGGGGCCGAGGAGAGCTTGAGAAAAAAAGCCGGGGTCGTAATCAGGGATGCGGCAAAGCATAGGGATACGCCGAACGCGAGGTACGCGACCGGCATCAACTCCACCACTTTAAGCCAAAACGTATACGGCAAGCCCGGGGCCTTGTTCTCGGTTAACCGCTTGTTCGCCGAAACCTAAGATTTAGGAGTTCGCGCGAGTCTCATCGGCCGAGCGATGGTCTGGTATTCCAGAACCAACTAATATGCGGCTCCCCAACGGATGGGGGGCCACCGAAACCTGTGTCTATATGCCACACCTAGAATCGAGCCCTAAGCCCTCAAAGGTTGTCGCGCGTGACAAGGTTTTAAGACAGTATCACGACAGCCCGCCAGGGTCAATGTAATCAATACCTTAGAACATTGATGAACGACAACAAGTGAAACTATGAACATTCCCGCCGGCGATTTGCCGCCCTCGCAGCCATCAAAAAGCCCGCTCACGGTGCGCACCATCCTCGCCGATGAAGCAGGTCAGCGAATCGACAACTTTTTGATGCGGCATTTCAAAACCGTGCCGCGCAGCCGGGTTTATCGGCTGCTGCGCAAAGGGGAGGTGCGGGTTAACCGCAAGCGCGTGGATGCTGAGTACCGTATTCAGGAGGGCGATGAAGTCCGGTTGCCCCCCGTACGGATTGATGCGCTCGGGGAGCCGGGCCGGCCCTCGAGCAGCCTGTTGGAGCTGCTGGAGCGGGCGGTTATCTTTCAGGATCGTCACTTACTGGTGGTCAACAAGCCCGCCGGGGTTGCGGTGCACGGCGGCAGCGGGATGAGTTTCGGCGTTATTGAGGCGCTGCGAGCTTCACGGCCGCGAGAGACCCTGGAGTTGGTGCACCGTCTTGACCGCGATACCAGCGGCTGCCTGCTGGTGGCGCGCGACCGCGCCACACTGACCTCTCTGCATGCCCTGATCCGCAACGGCGGCATGCACAAGACCTACCTGGCGCTGGTGGCGGGCAGCTGGCAGCTGGGCACCAAAAGGATTGATGCGCCGCTGGCCACGGATAATCGCCAACACGGCGAGCGGCATGTGCGCGTCGCCGCGGCGGGTAAGGACTCCGTGAGCGTGTTCAAACCGGTGCAGTTCTTTGGCGCGCTCGCGACATTGATGGAGGTGGATATCCCGACCGGACGCACCCATCAAATTCGCGTGCACGCGTCCTTTGCCGGACATCCCTTGTTGGGTGATGACAAGTACGGCGATCGCGAGCGCAATGCCGATCTGAAAGGACGTGGATTGAAACGCACCTTCCTGCACGCCCAATCCGTGGCATTCGATTGGCCGGGTTCGGGCGTTCCCTTCCATGTCAGCGCACCGTTACCCGCGGAATTGGCTGATGTGCTCGATGCCATCACGCCGCTCAAGAGCAAAACACGGAAACGCGCGACTACGCCAAGAAAACCGCGCTAGGGCAACTGGTAACCCACGCCGCGCAAGATCCCGCTCAAGCGCATCAGCGGCAGACCGATCAGCGCGGTGGGATCCGCGCTGTCGATCGACTCGCACAACGAAATGCCGAGCCCCTCGCTCTTGAATCCGCCCGCGCAATCCAGCGGTCGCTCGCCAACAACATATCGGTGGATGGCCGCTTGGTCCAAGACGCGAAACATCACTCGGGTGGTGTCGATGAATTCGAACAGCGCGCTGTCATCCTGTCTCAGCACGGCAACCGCGGTGAGAAACGTTACCGTGCGGCCGGAGCAACGCTGCAATTGTTCCATGCAGCGCGCCTCGGTACCCGGCTTGCCCAGTATCAATTCTTCGCCCTGGTCGGCGCCGAGTGAGGCAACCTGGTCGGAGCCAATGACCCACGCCTGAGGGTGTTTCGCTGCAACCGCAGCGGCTTTGAGTCTGGCCAACCGGGCGACCAGCGCCGCCGGCCGCTCGCCGGGCTTGGGAGATTCATCCACTCCGGGTGCCACGCAGGAAAACTCCAGCCCAAGCCTTGCCAGAAGCTCGCGGCGGTAGCGCGAAGTGGAGGCCAAAATAAGTGAACGCGGAGACTTCAAAAACAACGACTTGCACCGGAATCGTTTTGACAGGGGTGGGAACGGGCCCTATTATACGCGGCCCATGGCATCGGGCTTGTCCGACCGAGTTGATTGCGCGCGCCTGGCGGACGATGCAGTCGTGTTGGAGCGCCAGTATCCGCTCAGCGAGTTGCCTCGATTGCAGGACTTATTGGCGGATGCGCGCGGGTCGGTGAACGCGCGATTCGCCTTTGCCAGGTTGGGTGATGGGCGTGCCGGCGCGAGCGTCGCCGTGCAAGCAGATCCGCAGCTGATTTGTCAGCGTTGTCTGCAAGGCTTCGCTTTTAAGGTGGCCGCTGACAGCGAGATTGAGTTTGCGAGCAGCGAAGCCGATGCACCCGCAGACTCGCCGCGCGAGATCTATTTGATGGATGACGGATCGGTGAGCTTGCGCGATTTGGCGGAAGAAGAGTTGCTCCTGGCATTGCCGCTGGTCGCGGTTTGCAGCACAGCTGAGACCTGTGGTCGGGCGCCGGAGCTCGAGAAGAAGTCGCGGCCATTTGCCGCTTTGCAGGATTTGTTGAAGAAAACTTAAGCTTAGGACAGACAACCCATGGCAGTTCAAAAAAGCAGAAAGACCCCCTCGAAGCGCGGCATGCACCGCTCACATTCAGCGCTACCGGCACCTGCGGTGTCGATCGACGCGAAGAGCGGCGAGACGCATTCGCGCCATCGCATTTCCCGGGATGGATACTATCGCGGCAAAAAGGTGCTGCAGACCAAGGCCGATGCGGCAGCCGCAGAAGAATAGCCCGTAAGTTACGCGCGGCTATCCAATGCCGCTCCAAGGCTGCATTTAACGCACCGTGTCTGCGCCGTTCCATATTGCCATCGACGCCATGAGCGGCGACCGAGGCCCGTCGGTTTCCGTTCCGGCGGCGCTGGCCGCGGCCCGTGAATTCAGCGATGTGCGCTTCACTTTGACCGGCCGGCAGGCCGATCTGCAGCGCGAGTTGAAAGGCGCCACGCCGGCCAATGTATCTTGCCTGTTCGCGCAGGATGTCGTCGAAATGACCGATCATCCCCGTGAGGCCTTGCGCCGCAAGAAGGACTCCTCGATGCGTCGCGCCATCGATCTGGTCAAGGCCAATGATGCTCATGCCTGCGTCAGCGCCGGCAACACCGGGGCCTTGATGGCGACAGCGCATTTCGTCTTGAAGATGTTGCCCGGCGTCGAACGGCCGGCGATCGTGTCGATCATCCCGTCGCGCGGCGGCCATACGTACATGCTGGACCTTGGGGCGAACGCGTCGTGCACGCCGGCGCAGCTGTGCCAGTTCGCAGTGATGGGTTCGGTGCTGGCGGCGGATCTGGAGGGCGCTCACGCGCGGCCGCGCGTCGGCCTGCTCAACATCGGCGAGGAGGAGATCAAGGGCAACGATGTGGTCCAGGCCGCGCACAATTTGCTGGGCGCCATGGATATCAACTACGTCGGCTTCGTCGAAGGGCATGACATTTTTTCCGACAAGGTCGATGTCGTGGTTACCGATGGATTCACCGGCAACATTGCGTTGAAATCGATGGAAGGCGCGGCGCGCCTGATCGCCGAGGCAATGCGCGAGGAGTTCTCGCGCACGCCGCTGCGCAAACTGGGTTACCTCGCAGCGCGGCCGAGCCTCAACGCATTGCGATCGAGGATAGACCCGCGCCGCTATAATGGCGCGAGCATGGTCGGTTTGAACGGCATCGTCATCAAGAGCCATGGCGACACCGATTCGTTCGGATTTCAGAGAGCCATCGAAGTCGCGGTGCTGGAAGCGCGCAATGACGTGACGGCTCGAATCGCACAGCGGCTGAGCGTTTCGCGCCAAGCTTGAAGGAATTTAATGTACTCAAGAATCACCGGTACCGGCAGTTACCTGCCCAAAAAAATACTAACCAATGCGGATCTCGAAAAACTTGTCGATACCAGTGACGAATGGATTCGCAGCCGAACCGGAATCTCGCAACGGCATGTGGCGGCGGAGGGCGAGACCACGACGGATCTCGCGGAGCATGCGGCGCGCCGCGCCATCGAGGCGGCGGGAGTCAGCATCGCTGACATCGATCTGATCTGCGTCGGCACAACGACTCCGGATCTGGTTTTCCCCAACGTTGGCACGCTGCTGCAGCAGCGCTTGGGGATACATGGCTGTCCCGCGTTCAGCATGGAGGCCGCTTGCACCGGATTCGTCTATGCACTCAGCGTGGCGGATAAATTCGTGCGGCTTGGCGAAGCGAAATGCGCGCTCGTGGTCGGCGCGGAGACGCTGACGCGAATCATCGATTGGAACGATCGCGGCACTTGCGTGCTGTTCGCGGACGGCGCGGGTGCGGTGATTCTGCAGCCCGCGGAGGAGCCGGGGATCATGAGCACAAGCCTGCATTCGGACGGCAGGTACAAGGATCTGTTGTGGTACCCGGACGGTGTGTCCAAGGGATTCAATTTGGTGCGCGAAGGGAAAGCCAGCGTCCTCATGAAGGGCAACGAGGTGTACAAGTTCGCGGTAAACACTTTGGGGCAGTTGGTCACCGAGACCTTGAACGCCAACCACATCCGCAAAGATGAGCTGGATTGGCTTATCCCCCATCAGGCGAATATCCGCATCATTGAAGCGATCGCGAAAAGACTCGATCTTCCAATGGACCGGGTGATCGTTACCATCGATACCCAGGGCAATACGTCCGCCGCGTCCGTGCCACTGGCGCTCGATACCGGCATTCGCGACGGCCGGGTGAAGCGCGGCCAGTTGCTGCTGCTGGAGGCATTCGGCGGCGGCTTTACCTGGGGATCGGCCCTGATCCGCTACTGACGGCAGCCTGAGTCTGTGGCCGGTTCAGAGTGGCTGCTTGGCACCCGCTGGGCGTTGTTGCAACGTAAGCGGCAAGCTGAGCGAGCCTTGCGTCCACTTGCCCGCTATCGTCTGATTGCCGGG
>DATMKO010000053.1:0-6299 GCA_035571175.1 Steroidobacteraceae bacterium
GAGAATCCGGCCCCGACAATGACCAGGGTATTTCGCATGGCTGAAAAGTCTATCAAGCCGGCGGCATACGAAGACTATGCGGGGAGACGATACTTCCGCTAACATTTGGCCCTGTGGTCGAATGGCCCAGTCTTAAGAGCACGGGGCAGCGATGGCACTCAGTAGCAAATTCACCTATTACTCCGATTTCGTGGTGTATCCCATCGCGATAGTCGCATTGGTGGGCGCCAATTCACGCCACGTAACGCTGCACAGTGGCCAGATCTGGCTTGGCGCCTGTCTGCTGGGCTTTGTGTTGTGGACGCTCTTGGAGTATGTCATCCATCGCATAGCCCTGCATCGCATGCCGATCTTTTCCCCCATGCACAGCCTGCACCACAACGCGCCGCTGGACTACATCGCAACGCCGTCGTGGATCAGCGTTTCGGTATGGCTCGGCGTCGTCATGTTTCCCCTGTGGTGGTACGCCGGCTTCAACCTCGCGGATGGCATCACGGTCGGCCTGATGACCGGTTACTGGTGGTATGGCTATGTGCATCACGTGATTCATCATCACGCGCACAAGCGCTCGTCGGCCTATTTCAGCGAGCTGCGCGCCTGGCACATGCGGCACCACCATTCCCCGAAGCGCGGCAACTTTGGCGTCACCACGCACCTCTGGGATCATGTATTCGGGACCGTCATCTCCACGCAGGCCAAGGCAGTACTGTTGTCGTGAACGCGGAGCTCAGCATGGCAAATCCCATGCGCACCGATGGCTTCGAATTCGTCGAGTACGCGGCGCCGGATGCGGAGCTTCTGCGCAGGCTGTTCGAAAGCATGGGATTGCCTGCCGTAGCGCGCCATCGCGCCAAGAACGTGACCCTGCACAACCAGGGCGACATCAACTTCATCATCAACGCGGAACATGACAGTTTTGCGCAGAAGTTCGCGCGGGCGCACGGACCCTGCGCCTGCGCCATGGCATTTCGCGTCGCCGATGCGCGCTTTGCGTATTCGCGCGCGTTGCAACTGGGAGCGAAACCCGGTCCCGCCACCGCGGGACCGATGGAGCTCAACATTCCGTCGATCGAGGGAATCGGCGGCAGCCTGATCTATCTTGTCGACAGGTACGGCGATCGCACCATCTACGATGTCGACTTCACTCCGGTGGCACCGCCAGCCGCGCCGCCGGCGGTGGGGCTGCTGCGCATCGATCATCTCACGCACAACGTGAGGCGCGGCAACATGAATCTATGGGCCGGCTTCTACGAGAAACTGTTCAATTTCAGGGAAATTCGCTACTTCAGCATCGAGGGAAAGCAAACCGGCTTGTTTTCGCGCGCGCTCACCTCGCCATGCGGGAAAATCCGCATCCCAATCAACGAGAGCCAGGACGACAAGAGTCAGATCGAAGAATATTTGCACGAGTACAAGGGCGAGGGCATTCAGCACATCGCATTGGGGACCGACGATATCTACAAAACCGTCGATGCCCTGCGCAGTCGCGGCGTGGAATTCCAGGATACGCCCGCCACTTATTATGAGGGCGTCGACGCGCGGGTCGCCGGCCATCGCGAATCCGTCGCTGAGCTCAAGCGGCGCGGCATTCTGATCGACGGTGGCCTCGACAGCGGCATCCTGCTGCAAATATTCACCAAGAACGCCATCGGTCCAATCTTCTTCGAAATCATCCAACGCAAGGGCAACGAGGGTTTCGGCGAAGGTAATTTTCAAGCGCTGTTTGAATCCATCGAATTGGATCAGAAGCGCCGCGGCGTCATCTAACACGCGATTCGGCGGCGGGTTTAAAAAGCGCGTTTGCGGCGCCCGGGACCGTTGAACTTCAGCCGACCGCCCATATCTAATCCTGCAATGCTCAAATCGACTCACCGGGGGCTTGTTATGCGCAGATTTTTACTAGCTGCAACGCTTGGCATGGGTGCATTTTTCGTGTCCTTATCGCCGTCGTTCGCCGATCCGGCGCCGGCTGCGCCGGATCCGACGATGAATCAGATTTATGAAGCGGCATCGAGCGGGCATCTCGATCAGGCGCAGCAAATGATCACGCAGGTTCTGGCCAATCATCCCGGCAGCGCCAAGGCTCACTACGTGCAGGCTGAGATCTACGCGAAAGCAGGCAACATTCCGATGGCGCGCGTGGAACTCGGGAATGCCGAGCGCCTGAATCCCGGCCTGACCTCCTTCAGCCCGCGCTCGGTTCAGGAGCTTAAATCGCAGCTGGGCTTGAGCACGGGCGCACGTAACCAGGGGGTCTTCGTTCCCGCGCGCCCGGCGCCCCGTTTTCCGTGGGGCACGGTGTTGATACTTGCGGTGGTGGTCGGGGTTCTGGTGATGCTGTTCCGCAGGCGCACTCCCTACACCCAGTACCCAGCAGCCGGTCCGGTCGTGGGCGGTGCGCCCGGCGGGTACCCACCCGGCTATGGGCCGGCACCCATGGGCGGCGGCTTGGGTTCAGGCATTGCGGGCGGCCTGGCGTCAGGTTTGGCGGTCGGTGCGGGAGTGGTTGCCGGCGAAGAATTGGCGCATCATTTCCTTGATGGCGGCCACGGCGCCGGCGGTGTGATACCTGCCGCGGATGCAGCAGAGCCTGGTTTTAGCAACAGCGATATGGGCGGCTCCGACTTCGGCGCAAACGATCCCGGCTCTTGGGATGACGGCGGCGGGGGCGGCGGCAGCGACTGGAGTTAAGCTTCCACTGAATTGAAGCGCCCCTCGCATTGATTTCCCCATTTGGGCGCCCCTAAAGGGCGCCCTTTTTATTTTCGGGGGACCCTGTTCCGCTCCGGCACAGACACCGCAAAGCGCTGCATTCGACGGCAAATCGATAAAACGGCGGCCGTACCGCACCTTACCGCTTGCCGGCACCATTCAAGTGTTCGACCGTGCCCCTTAGGTCATAACTGATTCTCAAAGGGGTTCCTGTATGAAAAGAAAGACTCTTGCTTCGGCGGTACGGGTGTCTTCACTGCTTTTGCTGGTTTCTGGCACCTGTGCCCTGGCCGACGAGCGCGCGCCAACGCACTTCAGCGGCGTGATCAACGATTACACGCTCTCAAATGTAGCCGGGGGGCCATACGAAATGCACGGTCAATGGTCAATGGATCTGCGCCGGCAATGGGGCACCACCGACTACAGCGCTGATTTCTCAGCCGATTTGACGATGGCTGCCATTGCGACAGCCTTGGTGACGGTCGCGACCCCCCCGAACGGTACTGTCGCAGTGCAGGCGCAGGGAGGCGTGGGCGCTCACACGCACCATATCAAGTTGACGAACATCATGGTCACGCAGGACATGACCGGCTGCCCCACATACAAGACCAACCCCAGCACCACGGGCTTTCAGGTGAACGGTACCGTCAGCCTGATGACCGGGAATGGCAGCAATGCCCCGTTCGAGACGACTCCGCCTTCCTCGACGCTGCAGGTATGCGTCACCGGCGGGACCGAAATCGCCTACTCGAACGTTACGCTGGTGTTCGGGGGACCTCCGACTACTGCGGTCTCACACTTCGGCACGCAGGCAATCCATGGGGTCGTGCGCAAAGCGTCGGACGACCGGGAATAAGAAGACAAACCAGACACCGCGGAGGTGGATGATTGGCGCGCGCTAAGCGGGGATGCTGCGCGCCACCGCGTCGTGCAGTGCCTTCATGCCGTAGGAGATGTCCTGCACCACCCCGTCGATGAAAAATGTGGGCGTCGCGCGGATGTGGCTGCGGCGGCCGCCTTCGATATTTTCGCGAACCTTTTGCAGGTAGATGTGATCGTCCATCTCCGCGACATAGCGCGCCATGTTCAGTCCCAATTCGTTCGCGTAGCGCTGCAAATCCGCCGCCTTGAGATGTGCTTGATTGCGGAACAATAGATCGTACATCTGCCAAAATTTTCCTTGGGCGCCGGCCGCTTCCGCCGTCTCCGCCGCCTGCAGGGCGTGCGGGTGGGCCTCCTCCAGCGGAAAATGCCGGAATACGAAGCGCACCTTGTTGGGAAACCGTTCGAGCAAGAGCATCGGCGTGGTCGCGGCGACCTTGCAGCTCGGGCACTCGAAATCGCCGTACTCGACCACGGTCACCCGCGCATGCTCGGAGCCCAGATAGTGATCGGTGTGATCAGGCGGAACCGCCAAGCTGATCGGGTGCGGCGTTGGATTCATCGGGTTACTCCTTGAAGCTAGGGCGAAGGACGATGCGCCGGCATTTCCTTGGGGGTGATCGTCACCCGGACCAAACTGGATCTGCGCAGCAGCTGCAAGTCACATGCGCGGCCGATCAAGTCCGCATCCAGCAGGCGCTGCAAACAGTCGATGCCGTCGATCGGCATGCCATCGAGCGCAATCATGCGGTCGCCGGGTTCGATCCCCGCGAGCGCGGCCGGACTGTCGGGCATTCGCTCCAAGACATGCACCGCTTTGTTGCTGGGCAGATCGAAATGCCGGACAACGCGCGTCGCGATCGGCACCGTGGCGCCGGAAACCCCGATGTAGGCACGACGCACCCTACCATGGGCGAACAACTGGCCGATCACCCATTTTGCCGTATTGATTCCCGTGGCAAAACAGATCGCCTGCGCTTGCGGGATCATCGCGGTATTGACCCCGATCACTTTTCCCGCGGAGTCGACCAACGGGCCGCCCGAATTGCCGGGATTGAGCGCAGCGTCGGTCTGAATGACATCATGCATCAACCTGCCCGACGTTGCCCGCAGCGTGCGCCCGAGTGCCGAGACCACGCCCGTGGTCACTGTCTTGGAATAGCCGAGCGGATTGCCGATGGCGATTGCTACCTGCCCCACCTTGAGACGCGACGAATCGCCGAACTCCGCATAGGGCAGCGCGCTGGGGTGGCCGATGCGCAGCACCGCCAAGTCCGAGTCCGGATCATTTCCCACCAGGTCGGCATCAAAGCGCGTGTCATCGTTCAGCCGCACCGTGATCTCTTGCGAACCCTGAACGACATGACTGTTGGTCAGCAGGTAGCCATCCGGGGTGAAGAGAAAGCCCGACCCGCTGCCGAGCACGCTGCGGCGATTGCCCGCGCGTGAGCCTGCCGGGGCACCTCGCTTGACTTCGATGAAGGTTACCGCCGGCGCCACCCGCTCCAACGCGCCGATCACCGCGCCGGAGTAGGCATCGAGCAGCGGCGCGTCGTGAGATCCATGGCCGGCGTCGGCGGCCCACTGCGGCGTCAGCATGCTCAGCTCAGGATGATTTTCGGCTGCGCGGACAGTCCTTCCACGATGAGCCGGTTGACGCGCCGTACGAAAATCGCGGGATCATCCAGTTCGCCGCCCTCCGCCAGCATCGCCTGGTCGTACAGCACATGAGCGAGGTCCGCGAACGCGGCCTCATCCATCGTGTCCTTGAGACGCAGCGCCAGGGGATGCTTGGGATTCAACTCGAGAATCGGCAACGTCGCGAATGGATTGTTGTGGCCTGCCTGCTTCAAGATGCGCCCCATTCGCAGGCTCACGCCGAACTCTCCCGCGACCAGAACGGCGGGCGAATCGGTGAGACGAGCGGAGAGCTGCGCACTGGCGATCTTGCCGCTCAAGCTCTTGCCGAGCCGCTCGAGAGTATTCTTGAAGGCAGATTCGGCCGCCGCCTTCTCCGGAGTTTCGATGGCGGATGCCACATCAGCGGCCGCGCTCGCGGCATTGGCGAGCGTCTTGCCCTCGAACTCGTGCAAATGGCCGGCCACCCATTCGTCGATGCGATCGGTGAGCAGTAGAACCTCCAAGCCTTTGGCGCGAAAGCCCTCGAGATGCGGACTGTTGCGCGCGGCGGCCAGGCTGTCGGCGGTCAGGTAGTAGATGGCTTTTTGATCCGGCTTCATCCGCGATATGTATGCCTCGAGAGTCGCCTCTGGCGCATCGCCGGCGGCCGCGGTGGAGTGAAAGCGCAGCAGCTTGGCGATGCGGGTCTTTTGTCCCGGATCCTCGATGATCCCTTCCTTCAGCACCGCACCGAAGGTCCGCCAAAACTCCGCATATTCCTCCGGTTTGTTCGCCGCCAATTCCTCGAGCAAGTCCAATGAGCGCTTGACCAGCGCGGCCTTGATCTTCTCGACGGTGCGATTGTTCTGCAGCAGCTCGCGCGACACATTCAGCGGCAGATCGGCCGAGTCGACCAGCCCGCGCATGAACCGCAGATAGGGCGGCAGCAATTCCGCCGCCTTGTCCAGGATGAATACCCGCTTTACGTACAGCTGCACACCGCCCTTTTGCTCGCGCTCGAACAGGTCGAATGGCGCGCGCTTCGGCAGGTACAGCAGCGAGGTGTATTCGATGTTGCCTTCGAC
>DATMKO010000054.1:0-9882 GCA_035571175.1 Steroidobacteraceae bacterium
CGCCTGCGACCGTCGTGCCGCGGGTGCTGCGGGTGGTGGAGGCGATCGGTACGCGATCCTCATATCTCGCGCTTCTCAAGGAGCAGCCCGCGGCGCTGGATCGGCTGATCGATGTGTGCGCGATCAGCGGATTTTTGGCGCGGCAGATCGCTGATTTTCCGCTGCTGCTCGACGAGTTGATCGACGCGAAAGCATTCGACGAGCTACCCTCGCGCGCAGGCTTTTCCCGAATGCTGGCGGCGCGCACCGAGCGGCTGTCGGGCGACGATCCTGAGCGGCAGGTGGAGGCATTGCGGCAGTTCCAGAAGGTCGCCGTATTCACGGTGGCGCTCGCGGATTTGACCGGACGCTTGCCGCTGATGCGCGTGAGCGATCGCCTGACCGATATCGCAGAGCTGATCGTGCAATGCTGCATGGACCTTGCCTGGCAGCAGATGACGCGCGCCTACGGAACGCCGTACTGCGGCGATCAGGAAGCTACATTACGGCCGGTGACCGTTGCCGTCGCAGGGTATGGCAAGCTCGGCGGATTGGAACTCGGCTACGCGTCGGACCTCGATTTGGTGTTTCTGCATGATTCCAGCGGCAACATCCAAATGACCAAGGGCGACCGGCCGCTCGACAACGGCGTGTTTTTCTTGCGATTGGGACAGCGCATCGTGCACCTGCTCACCATGCATTCTGCCGCCGGCCGCCTCTATGAAGTGGACATGCGGCTGCGCCCAAACGGCAAGGGGGGCTTCCTCATGACCGGCCTCGATGCGTTCGAGCGCTATCAACAGAAAGACGCATGGACCTGGGAGCACCAGGCGCTGCTGCGCGCCCGCGCCGTCGCAGGCGATCCGAGGCTTTGCGCGGCATTCGAGGCGATCCGGCGCCGCACGCTGGCGGTCGCGGTGCGCCGCGACCGCTTGCGCGCCGACGTGCTCGATATGCGGCTGCGCATGCGCCGCGAGCTGTCGCGATCGCAGAGCGGGCAGTTCGATATCAAGCAGGATGCCGGCGGCATCGCCGACATCGAGTTCTTGGTTCAATACTGGGTACTGGCGGCGGCCGGCGCCCACCCGGAACTATTGACATTTACGGACAACATTCGCCAGCTCGAGGGTCTGGCGGCGGTGGGTGTGCTCGACGGCGCAACGGCCAATTGGCTCACCGAGGCCTACATCGGCTATCGCACCATATTGCACCACTTGTCGCTGGAGGAGGTTGGCGAGCGAGTCGTCGCGGCGGCGCCGCACGCAGAGACGCGCAAGCGCATCCGCGGCATCTGGCACGCTACCTTCGAATCAGGATCGTGAAGCGCGCCTAATCTTGCGCTTCGCGCTTGGCTCCAGCAAAATCCCGCACCTCTATTGGAGTGCGGCAATCCCCATGATGGTCCAAGACGATTCGCAGCGCCGCTTGATTGAGCCGAACGCGCTGCATCACTACACGGTGAACATGGCGGACCTGCCGCTGTCTTGCCCGATGCCGGGAATGTTCCTGTGGGATTCGCACCCGCGCGTGTATCTCGCGATCGAGCCGACCGGCTGGATCAAATGCCCGTACTGCGGCGCGGAGTACACGCTCAACCGCACGGCAGCGGGTCCCGCCGACATCAAGTCCGAGGTGGACGCCTAAGCCTTGTACTTGGCGTATGACTTTTCCTCGACGATGCTCGAGCCCAGCTTGAGGTTGATGCGGCGCTTGATGGCGGCTCGCTCATCGTTCTCGAAGTAAACGGCTCTGGCCAGCCGGATGAATTCCGCGTCGAAGGCCTGCGCGCGCTCTTTGTCGCGGATGTCATCTTCAATGACCCAAAGCCGTTCGTTGACCTTGAGCAATGCGGTCATTTCGGCTTCGATGTCGGCCTTCGCGTATGCCGAGGCGCCCCAGGTCTGCTCCAGTGCATCGAGTTCGAGCCGCACATTGGCAAGCTTCTGCGGATCGTTCATGCGTGCCGATTTGATGCGCAGGATTGTGATTTTGTCGAGCATTTCGCCCGGAGAGATGGGTACCTTTATGTCGCTCATGGGCGCATCTTAGCTAAAACCTAAGCTGCAATCAGCGCGTCGAGCTTCTCGATCGCCTCGCTCGCGGCAATCAGGTCCATGACGCCGGGCTGTTCTATTTTGGTCGTCCATGGGATTTGCGCCGCGGGCCTCCCCAAGAATTTGCGCGCAGCCTCGTCGTACTTGTCGACACACCACTGGCGGCTGTAGTAAGGGCCGGTGCGCTGCGGGTTGGTTGCGGCGTACAGGCCGATGACCGGCAGACCCACCATCGCCGCCATGTGCGCCGGACCCGAATCCGGCGATAACAGCACGGTGCTTCGCGACATCAAGCCCAACAGTTGCGGCAGAGTATCCGCGCCGATTTGATTCAGGATTGCGGCGCGCGATGCACTGACAATCGCCTTGCCGATCTGCGCTTCCAGCGAGCTGCGTCCGCCGACCAAGACCACCCGCATCAGGTGCTTGGCCTCGGCGTGATCGGCGACAGCGGCGTACCTCTCGGCGGACCAGTTGCGGGCCTTATGGCTGGAGCAGGGGTTGATCAAAAGAGTCGGGCGATCGTCGCCGATCACGCGGTGCGCATATTCGAGCGCATCTTCGGGCGGCGACACATCCCAGCGCGGGTTTCCAGTTTCGATGCCGCAGGCATGCGCGAAGCCCATGAATGAGTCGAGCACGTGCTCCGAAGTCGCAGCGGCAATCTGCGCATTCGTGAACCACCATTGCAGTTCGCGCGCGCGATCGCGATCGAAGCCGAGTTTGATGGGGGCATCGATCATGCGGCTGAGCAGGCTGGCGCGCAGCGACAGCTGCATGTCGAGCAGCAGATCGAAGCGCCGGCCGCGCAATGCCGAGCGCACGCGCAGGAATTCCGTGAGCGTTGCGCCTTTATCGAAGGTGATAAACTCGATATCCGGAACCAGTGCCGTCATCAGCCTGGCTTCGATCTTGCCGATCACCCAGGTAAAGCGGGTCTCAGGCCACGCCGTTTGAAAAGCGCGCAGCGCTGCCAGCGCGTGGCAGGTATCGCCGATTGACGAGAGACGCAGCAGGCAAACATGCTTGAGCGGCGGTTTAAAGCTCAGGGTACTCAAGAAATCGCTTATCCTAAGAGGGACGCGCTTAAAGGACGCGCACAATAAAAATGACCAACGGCGGCCAACGCATTGCCACTGCCTCGGGCGTCATGCTGGCTGATCCGGCTGGACTTGGCAATGCGCTGCAGAGCGATGCTGAAGCGCTGTTTGACCCGGATTTCTGGGCGGCGCGCGGCGAGCTCGACGCCGTGGATGGCGGGCGCGGCGCGGCGTGGTTCATCGGGCCCGCAACGAATCAATGGGTGCTGCGCCACTATCGCCGCGGAGGATTCATCGCCGGAATATCGAAAGACCGCTATGTGTGGACCGGCGAGCGCCGCGTACGCGCCTTCGCGGAATGGCGCCTGCTCGAGCAGCTTGCGAAGGCCGGCCTGCCCGTTCCCAATCCGATCGCGGCTTGGTATCGGCGCGCCGGCCTCACCTACAGCTGCGATTTGATCATTCAGCGCATTGCGGATGCCCGGTCTTTGAGCGCGGTGCTGCGTTCGGTTGCACTTCCGCAAGCCTGCTGGCACGCCATCGGCGCCGTGATCGCAAAATTTCATCATGCCGGGGTGGATCATGCGGATCTCAACGCCCAAAACATTTTGCTCGATGCCGCGCAGCGCGTCAGTGTCATCGACTTCGATCGCGGGCGGTTGCGCACGCCGGGCAGTTGGCGCTTGCGAAATCTGCGGCGCCTGCACCGCTCGCTTTTGAAGATCGCGCGCGGGCTGCCGCCCGGTCGGATTACACCGCAGGCCTGGGATGCACTCATGGCCGGTTACCGGGCTTTCCCGTAGCCGTGCGCCGCTTGTATTCCTTGCTGATCAGCTGCGCCGCTCCGTGCGCATTTGCAGTGGTTTTATGGCGCGGACTGCGCGATCGGAGTTACTGGCACGGGCTCGCCGAGCGATTCGGGTGGGGCCGGCCGGTGAACGCGCCAACCGTGTGGCTGCATGCGGTGTCGCTTGGCGAAATGTCCGCAGCCGCGCCGCTGATCCACGCCATCCGGACGCGGCATTCGCAGATCCCATTGCTGCTGACGACGGCGACTCCGGCGGGCAGAGCCCGCGCTCAGGCGCTGTTCGGCGCGAGCGTGGATGTGCGCTTCCTGCCGTACGACACGCCGGGTTCGGTGCGGCGATTTCTGGCGCGCGCCCGGCCGCGGCTCGCCATCATCATGGAGACGGAGCTTTGGCCGAATCTCTACCGAGAGTGCGAACGGCGCGGAGTGCGGGTGTTGCTCGCCAATGCCCGGCTCTCGGCCAAATCAGTCGCGCGCTACCGGCGCTTAGGCTCGCTGTTCAGCGGCCTGTTCAGCGCCAATGTGCAGGTCGCCGCGCAATCCGCCGAGGACGCCGATCGATTCCAATCAATCGGATCGGCGCCGGCGAGGATTCACGTGGCCGGCAATGTGAAATTCGACCTGCAATTGGCTGCGGGGATCATCGATCAGGGTCGCAGCCTGCGCGCCGCGTTCGGCAGCAGCAGACCTGTGTGGATTGCCGGCAGCACACACGCCGGTGAAGAAGAGCTGCTGCTCGATGCGCATGCGCGGCTTCTGGCCGAGATGCCCGATGCACTCTTGCTGTTGGTGCCGCGGCACAAGGATCGATTCGCGACAGTCGCCGACTTGCTGGCGCGCCGCGGCGTGCGCTTCGCGCGCCGCAGCGGCGGCGTCACGCCGGACGCCGGCAGCCAGGTGTTGCTGGTGGATACGGTGGGGGAACTTGCGCTGCTATACGCATCCGCCGATGTCGCCTTCGTCGGTGGCAGCTTGGTTGCCGTGGGCGGGCACAATCTGCTCGAGCCCGCGGCTCTCGGGCTGCCGGTGTTGACCGGACCTCATTATTTCAACAGCCGGGAAATCGCGCTGCTGCTGCTCAAGCAAGGCGCGGCATTGCAAGTGACGGATGCGCAGGAGCTGGCGGCTGTGTTGCGAAGGCTGCTCGATAGCCCTGAAGAACGGCGGCGTATCGGCGCGGCGGGTAAGCAAATCGTCGAATCGAATCGCGGCAGTGTCGCGCGTTTGCTCGCTCTCATGGACCCTTGGCTGGAGGACTCTCCGTCAGCAGGGCGTTGATTCGCTGCAGGCTTTGTTCGGACAGAATGCCGGCCGCCTGCTGCAGCTTGATGACGTTGATCATGTAGTCATAACGGCTGCGCGAATAGTCGGTTTGCGCCTGAACCCATTGCTGCCGGGACTGCAACACGTCGACGGCGGTCCGCGTACCGGCCTCATAACCGGATTCAGTGGCGCGCAGCGCCGTGATGTTCGACTCCACCGCGCGACGCAGCGCCTTGACGCGCGATATCTCCGAAAGCACGCCGAGATAGGCATCGCGCGCATCGTGCTCGGTCTGGCGCGCCACCCGTTCCAGGCGCTCCTTTGCCGCCCGATGCTGGTACACCGCCTGACGCACCTGCGAGGACACCAGGCCGCCGGAATAAATGGGAAAGGTCAATTGCAGACCGATCGATTTCTGGTTTTGGTCCAAGGTCGTGCCGCCCGCCGGGCTTCCATCCGTGAATGTATCCGTGCCAGTGGTGTTCAACTTGCCGGCGCTGCCCACCAGGTCGAGCGACGGGCCGTGCCCGCCGCGCGCCACGGAGACGTTTTCACGTGCAATGTCGGCGGCCAGGCGGCTGGACACCAGCGATAAGTTCTGTTTCAGCGCCATATCGACCCAGCGGTCCTCGCTGATCGGATCCGGGTTCGCCATCTCGAAGGGTTCCAGCGGGCGCGCCAGGGAATCAAATGGGTCGCCGATGATTTCGCGCAGTAGTTCGAGCGTCGAGGCCAGCGTGCGTTTCGCGGCGATCACCGCCGCGGCGGTGCTGTCATGGGAGGCACGGGCTTCTTCCACATCGGTCACGGCGATCAATCCGATTTTGTAGCGCGCTTCGGCCTGTTCGAGTTGGCGGCTGACCGAGGTCAGCGCGACCTGTTGGGCCTCCAGATCATCCTGCGCGCCGAGGACGTCGAAATAGCGCTGCGCGACGCGTTCCATCAAGTCCTGCTGCGCGGCCTGGTAGTCCGCTTCGGCCTGCGCCACTTGCGAGTCGGCGCGCTTCAACGCCTCCCAGTTTCCCCAGCTGAATAGATTTTGCTTGAGATCGACGGTGTAACGATGGGTGGTGGTGTCCACTTTGCCGTTGAAGGGAAAGGATTCGAAGATCGTTGTCGGAGTGCTGCCGGATGAGCAGGGCGGCGGGACGCCGGGACCGCAGGGAGGAAGTCCGACCGCCTCTGTGGTGTTCTGCGAGCCCGTATCGCGCTCCTTGGATATCAGCCCGTTGCCGGTCAACTGCGGCAGCAGAGCGGACAGCGCCTGGGGCTTGGCCTCGAGCGCCGCCAGCCGCGTGGCCTCCGCCTCGCGCAGCTGCGGATCGTTTTGCAGGGCGCGCTGATAGACGGCCAGCAGATCGGCGCCCGGCGCCGGAATCGCGCTTACGCACAAAGCAATTACGATCAACAGTCGCTTCATGAAATACCCATTTGGCTGGACAGGTAGTATAGTGTTATATACTACTATATCACCTACGGAGGACGGGTCAATACTTCGGGATCCTCGGGTCCAAGTCCCGGGACCAGGCCAAAATACCGCCTGCGAGGTTAAAGACCGACCTGAATCCTCGGGCCACTAGAAACTCCGCCACCTGTGCGCTGCGGCCGCCGGAGCGGCAGATCACGACGGTCTCCTGTTGCGCATCGAGTTCGCCGAGACGCTGCGAAATTTCAGGCATGGGGATGTGCAGGTGATCGCTTGGGACGGGCGCCAAGGCGACTTCCCAATCCTCGCGAACATCGAGGAGCGTGAAGCTGTCGCCGCCCGCACGCCGCTCGAGAAATTCCCGCGGGCTCAAATCCCTGACCATCTTAGAATACGAACCTCTGCACCGCAGTTGCATTGATAAGAGGGTCAATAACCGTCTCGAACAAGCTCTCGCGGATCCATTCACCGCCGTCGACCCGGCGCACCAACACGGCGTCCATGACCGGCGCCGATCCGATCACCGCGAACAGCCGCCCGCCGATGCGCAAGCTGCGCTCAAAGCGCCGATCGTAAACCGGCATTGAGCCGGTGACGGCGATCACGTCGTATTCGCCGAACGGCGCATCGCCGAACGCATCCCGCGTCTCGAATTCAACCCTTGAACCCTGGACGGCGCTGAGGTTTGCCGCCGCCGCCGCGGTAAATTGCGGATGGATATCGACGGACCGGGTCGAAGCGCCCAGCAAGCTAAATGCCGCGGCGAGATAGCCCGTGCCGCTGCCGATCTCGAGCACACTGTCGGTTGCGGCCACGCTCACCGCTTGCAAGATTCGTCCCTGCAGTTTCGGCGCCAGCATTGATTGGCCGAAGCCGATCGGTATCGGCGCATCGGCAAAAGCGAGTTCGCGGTATTCGGGCGGCACGAACGCTTCCCGCGGCACCATCGACAACGCATCGAGCACGCGCGGATCGAGAACCTCCCATGTGCGTATCTGCTGATCGACCATTTGCTGCCGAGCGGCCAATGTATCCATGATTTCTCGCGCGCGATTAAGACCGCTGATTATGGTCAATTTCTGCAGGCGACGCGAGCCCCATGCGCTATTCTTCGCATCACGATGGTTCGCGACGTGTAGAACCCTAAAGGGTCCCAAGCTCCAGCATTCATAAGAACCTTCGCGCGAGGTCAAGGTTGGTCCTGTCTTCCCTGCTTCTGTGGTTGTTAACCGCGGCCATTCTGGCGGTGGGCCTGGTCGTGCTCCTTGCCTGGAAACAGCGGCAAGAGCGCGCGGTCCACGAATTCTCCAACCAGATATGGCATCTCACGCGCGAGAGCGGCGTGCCCGGACGCATCGCGCTTGAAGGCAAGCCGCAGGCATTGAGCCATCTGGGCTCCGCCGTCAACAAACTGTTGGAAGACCTGGAGCAGCGCGGCGCGCGATTGCAAGATCGCGAACGTCTGTTTCAGCGCCTGGTCGAGACCGTGCACGACGCGGTACTCGTACACCGCAACCAGATTCTTTTTGCCAACTCTCGCTTCCTGTCGCTGCTGGGTGCGGACGCGCCGCATGTCATCGGCAGATCATTGACCGAGTTCGTCGCGCCGGAATACGTCGAGTTGGTGGAAAACAATCTGCGGCGACGACTGTCCGGCGAACCCGCGGCGGAGCGCTACGAAATCGAGCTGCTGGGGTCAAAAGGCCAGGTGACGCGCGTCGAACTGTCCAGCACCCTGATCGACAGCGCCAGCGAACCGGCGCTGCTGCTCACCGCACTCGAAATGATGCCAGGGGCGATCCCGACGACGATTGCGCCGAAGCCGCGCGGCATGGTGACACTCGATGCCATGGGCGAAAGCGTGCTCACGGTCGATGCCGACGGGCGCATCGACTACATCAATCATGCCGCGGAATTGCTCCTCGGCCAGAATTTCGATCAGGTCCTGGGCAAGACCTTTTCGGAGGTCGCCTCGCTGGTCGATGAAAATGATCGCCGCTCGCTCGGTGATCCGGTGCGCAAAGCCTTGAACACCGGCGGCCGCGTCACCATGGGCAGACGCGCCGTTCTGGTTCCTGCGAACGCGGGTGCCGAGCGCTCCGTGGAGATCAGCGTGACGCCGCTGCGCCTCGACGGCGATAAAATTTCGGGGCTGGTGCTGGTGCTGCACGACACCAGCGAACTGCGCGGCCTCACCCGGCAAATGACTTATCAAGCCAGCCACGACGCGCTCACCGGCCTGGTGAATCGGCGTGAATTCGAGCGCCGCCTGCAGGAGGCCATGGACTCGGCGCAAACCGGCGACATTGGGCACGCCCTTTGCTATCTCGATCTGGATCGATTCAAGGTCGTAAACGACACCTGCGGACATACCGCGGGCGACAACATGCTGCGCGAAGTAGCCTCGCTGATCCGCGATGCGGTGCGTGATTCGGACACGGTAGGTCGCATCGGCGGCGATGAATTCGCGATGCTATTGGTCGGCTGCCCGCTGGAAAAAGCGCGCCAGATAGCCGACAACGTCGTGCGCTCGGTCAACGACTATCGATTTGTCTGGAAGGACAAGATTTTCAATGTCGGCATCAGCATCGGCCTGGTGGAAATCGGCCGCGGCGGGGGCACCATCGAGGAACTCATGAATTCGGCGGATTCCGCCTGCTATGTGGCCAAGAAGAACGGCGGCTTTCACGTCCATGTCTATTCGGCGCGCGAGGAAGCAAGCGCGCGTCACAGCGGCGAAATTCAATGGCTGCAGAGGCTGCAAGTCGCGCTGCGCGACAACAAGTTCGAGCTTTACTACCAGCCGATCGTGCACGCGCGCGCCGGCGGGGTAAGCGGGCCGGCGCTCGAAGTATTCGTGCGCCTCGCGGGTGAGGATGGCGAGCCGGCCAATTCGTCAACGGATTTCATCCGCGCGGCCGAGCGCTATCGCTTGATGCCGCACG
Organism: Steroidobacteraceae bacterium; assembly: GCA_035571175.1. GTDB lineage: Bacteria > Pseudomonadota > Gammaproteobacteria > Steroidobacterales > Steroidobacteraceae > Bog-1198. The sequence goes on from DATMKO010000054.1 coordinate 9,516, forward strand.
TCGATCGCTGGGTGGTGCAAGCGGTGCTCTCGGCGCTCGGCCGCGGCGGGCTGAAGTTGCCTCCCGGCCGCAGCGTCGCAATCAACATCGCCGGTCAAACCCTGGGCGATGCGGAGTTTCTGGAGTTCGTGGTTGATTGTTTCGATCATACCGGGGCCAGCCCCGGCGATATCTGCTTCGAGGTCACGGAAGGATCGGTGGTTTCGAATCTCGACCACGCGCAGCGCTTCATTGCCGTGTTGCATGGCATGGGCTGCGAATTTGCTCTCGATGATTTTGGCAGCGGTTTGAGTTCATTCTCGACCTTGAAGACTCTGCCGATGGACTACCTGAAGATTGACGGCTCATTCATCACGAATCTGGCCGG
>DATMKO010000055.1:0-8479 GCA_035571175.1 Steroidobacteraceae bacterium
TTCGGCGCGCAACGCCTCGTGATTTTCGATGATGCCGTTGTGCACGATCGCCACGCCGCCGCGAGACATGTGCGGATGGGCATTTTCGGTGGTTGGCACGCCGTGCGTCGCCCAGCGAGTGTGTGCGATGCCGACCGATCCGCTGATCGGCTGCGCATCGATGGCATCCTGCAAAACATTGACCTTGCCGACGGTGCGCAAACGAGCTATGTGCCCATGATCCATCACAGCCAAACCGGCCGAGTCGTAGCCCCGGTATTCCAAGCGGCGCAATCCCTCCATCAGTATGGGTACCGCGTTGCGCTCAGCGACCACTCCCACGATGCCGCACATATTTGCCAGTGCCCCGCGCTATAAAAGGGCGCCTAGTGTGCCCGAGACCTGCAGGAAATCCACTCAAGACGGTCGTGGGGCTTCGGAGTGCTGTGAAGCTTTTAGTACTATTTGCTAAATGCTATTAGCAAGTATATAGTATTAGCTCATGGATGATAGCAACGAGCGCAAGTTCCAAAAAGAGCTCAACGGCGGCCTGGTGGGCTTGGTGCTGCTTGCCGTTCTGGCCCAATCGGGCGAAGACCTCTACGGCTATGAAATTGCCAAACGCTTGGCCAGCGCCAATGACGGCACCTCCATCTTCAAGGAAGGCACGATCTATCCGGTGCTGCGAGCCCTGTCGGCGGGGAGCTTGCTGACCAGCCGCATCGTTCCGTCGTATTCCGGCCCGCCACGCCGCTACTACCGCATCACCGACTTGGGCCGCAGCGTGCTCGCCGAATGGAAGCTGATTTGGCAAGGTACCCGCAGCTTCGTCGACCGCTTCATAGAACAATCCAACACAGGACAATCGCCATGAACCGCAGCGCGCCACGCTCCATCGATCAGTATCTACGTCAGCTTCGCGAGGAACTCGCCGGCGCGGACAGCGCGCTCATTCAAGACGCGCTCTACGACGCCGAGGAATATCTGCGCGCCGAAGTTGCCGCGCATCCCGACAAGTCCGAATCCGATGTGCTCGAATTGATCGCCTCGACCTACGGCGCTCCGGACGAGGTGGCGAGCGCCTACCGCGACACCGAGGTCAAAGTGAAGGCCGCGATGGCGACGCCGCGCAAAAGGCCGACAACCGTGTTGGGTAGGTTCTTCGGCGTGTTCCTGGATCCGCGCGCCTATACCTGCTTGTTCTTCATGCTGCTGTCGCTGGCCACCGGCATCATATATTTCGTGTTCGCGGTAACCGGCTTGTCGCTGTCCGCGGGCTTGGCGGTGCTCATCATCGGCGTGCCGTTCTTCCTGGTGTTCGTGGCGGTGAGCCGCGTCGTGTCGCTGGCGGAAGGACGCTTGATCGAAGCCATGACCGGCGAGCGCATGCCGCGCCGGCCCGTGTACCAGGGCAAGGCGCAGGCGTTCTGGACTCGAATAGTTGACATGCTGAAGGATCGGCGCACCTGGACCACCATCGCGTACTTCATCTTGATGCTGCCGATCGGCATCGCCTACTTCGTGACGGCGGTGGTGGGACTGTCGGTGAGCCTGGCATTCATATTCGCGCCGCTCGCCGATATTCTCAGTCGCGCCGGTGTCGCCGGCTTCGGCGACATACACGTCACGGCGCCGGGCGCGGCGGAGTGGATCGCGGATTCGGTTTTCGTGCTGCCGCTGCTGATGCTGCTGGGAGTCTTGCTGCTGACCTCGACCATGCATGTGGCGCGCGGCGTCGGACGCCTGCATGCCTTGTTCGCGAAAACTCTGCTGGTCGCCCGAGCAGCGCCGACCGAAGCGGCGGCCAACGCTGAATCGCCCGCGCCCCTGGCGGCTCACTAGCGACCGTCGAGGGTCGGTTTCGCGTTTACTGAGCGCGGATGGGTGTGATCGACCCGCCCAGCGCTTGGAACAGCGCGGCGGTGTCGGCAAAGCGCGCGGCACGAGCTTGAATCAGCGATATCAGAGCCTGCTGGTAGGTTTGCTCGCTGACAACCAACGCCAGATAACTCACCGAACCCAAGTCGAGCTGCTGGCGCGCCACGCTCAAGCTTGAATCAGCCGCGGCTTCGGCGCGGCTCGAGGCATTCAATGCGTCCGCATCCGTATCGAGGGCGTGCATGGCATCGGCGACGTTCGCAAATGCGGTAAGCACCGCCGACTTATACATCGCCGCTGCTTGATCCAGTGCAGCGTCGGCTGCGCGCTTGCGGTGGATCAGGGTGCCCCCGGCGAACAGCGTCTGCGTGACGTTGGCACCGACGCTCCAGAATCCCGTGCCGGCCTTGAACAAATCGCTCATGGCTGTGGCCGAACTGCCGATGTCGCCCGTGATCGTGAATTGCGGCAGCATATTGGCGATCGCAACACCGACCTGCGCCGTGGCCGCATGCAGCTGTGCTTCGGCGGCACGCACGTCAGGCCGGCGTTCAACCAGCTGCGAGGGCACGCCCAGCGGCAGGTCTACCGGCAACAGCAACTGGTTCAGCTCGATTTTTGGCGGTTTGAAATCCGCCGGCAGGTGCCCCGTCAATACCGCCAGCTGATCAAGTGCCGTCTGCCATTGCCGGCGCAGCGGCGGCAATGTCGCTTCCAACTGCGCCAGTGCGGCTTCCTGGGCATAGACGTCGACTTCCGCGATCGCACCAAGTTCCAGTTCGCGCTTGAGCACCGCGAGCGATTCTCTCTCGAGAGTTATCATCCGCTCGGTGGCGGAAATCTGCTCGCGAAATGCCGCTGCCTGGATCGCTGCGGTCACCACATTGGCCGTGAGCGTGAGATAGGTCGCGTCGAGCTGGAAGCGGCTGGCTTCAGCCTGCGCCGCCAGAGATTCCACCTGCCTGCGGTTCGCGCCGAAGACATCGGGAACGTAGCTCACGGTGACTTGTGGCGTGAACAAATTATACAGCGCAGTGCCGGAAGCCAGATTCGGCGCCAGCACGCCGGTGGCATTCAGATTGCGGCTGGCGTCGAACCCGGCTTGCACCGTCGGAAAATAGCTGCCGCGCTGAGCCGCGGTATTTTCCAGCGCTTGCCGCAGGGCTGCCTGGGCCGACAGGACATTCGGATTGGCGCGCAGCGACTCGGTCACCAGGCCATCCAGTTCCGCGGATCCAAACAGCGTCCACCAATTTCTCGGCACCTCGCGTTCCGCGAGAAACTTTTGCGCCGCGCCGCCCGGTCCCTGCGCCGACGCGGTCTCCACAGGCTGCGCATCGATGGTGTAGCGATCGACTTGGGGCGGCGCGGGCTTGTGAAAATTCGGGCCGACGCAGCCACCGATGCCGAATCCTGCAAGGCCCAAGGCCAGAGATCCGGCGCGCAGCATTCTGAGCTGCGGGGCGCACCAAGCCCGCCGAGCCCGCCGAGCCCGCCGAGCCCGCATCATGTTGCGCCCTCCCGCGGCAGCTCTTGCGGCAGCTCCTGCGCACGGGAAAATCTCAATATCAGAACCGGCAGCACCAGCAAAATCAGCGCCGGCGCCAGCAGCATGCCGCCCACCACCACCAGCGCCAGCGGCCGCTGCACCTGCGAGCCAATTCCTGTGGAAAACGCCGCCGGCAGCAGGCCCACGCAGGCCACGATGCAGGTCATCATCACCGGACGCAGCTGCGTGCGGCAGGTTTGCAACATGGCGGCGGCGCGATTCAATCCGGATTCGAGACTCAGGTGGTAGTAGGAGAGGATCAAAATGCCATCCATGGCTGCGATGCCGAACAGCGCCACGAATCCTATCGCCGACGACACGCTGAACGGCGTACCGGTGATGCGCAGGGAAAAAATACCGCCGAGGAGCGCCATGGGAATCACGCTCGCCGCCAGCAGCGCATCGCGCAGATTGCCGAAATTCAGGTACAGCAGCAGGACGATGAGCGCCAGCGACAGTGGTATGGCGACGCCCAAACGCGCAGCCGCCTCCTGCAAATTTCCGAACTCGCCCACCCACTCGAGGTAGTACCCGCCCGGCAACGTCACTTGCGACTCGACGGCGTGCTGCGCCTCGAGTACCGCGCCGCCGAGATCGCGGCCGCGCACGCTGAATTTGATCGGTACGTAGCGTTGCTGCTGCTCGCGATAGATGAAGGCGGCGCCGGACACCAATTGAATGTCCGCCACATCCTGCAGCGGGATCTGGATCACGCCGTCACCGGTGCTCGCCGCGGCGCTGATCGGTATACGCCGTATTGCGTCCAAGTCCTGGCGAAATGGCGCTGCCAGACGCACCATCATCGGGAAGTGACGATCGCTGCTGCCCTCGTAAAGATCCCCGGCGCTCTGGCCGCCGATCGCCGTTTGCACAACCGCGTTGACGTCGCCGGGAGCCAGCCCGTAACGCGCCGCGCGCACTCGATCGACGTCGATTTTGATGGTGGGCTGCCCGAGAGAGCGCAGTACGGCAAGATCCGTGATGCCGGGAATTTTTGCCAGCACGGCGGCGATACTGTCGGCGGTTTTCTCCAGTGTCTCCAGATCATTGCCGTAAATCTTTACCGAGTTCTCGCCTTTCACCCCCGATGCGGCCTCCTCAACGTTGTCCTGGATGTATTGGGAGAAATTGAAGTTCACGCCCGGAAATTCCTGCTCCAGCTCGTTGGTCATGTTTTCAGTGAGCTTGTCCTTGGTAATGCCAGTGGGCCAGCTGTCGAAGGGTTTCAAGGGCACGAAGAATTCCGCATTGAAGAAACCGGTGGCATCGGTGCCATCGTCCGGCCGGCCGTGTTGCGAGACCACCGACTGCACCTCCGGATACTTCGACATGAGAACCCGCATGCGATTCACATAGGTATCGCTGTCTTCGAGGGAGACCGACTGCGGAAAAGTCGCCCGCACCCACAGGTTGCCTTCTTCCAGCTTGGGTAGAAACTCCAGCCCCAATGAGCGCACGGCGAACAACGCCAGTATCGCAATCAACGCCAGGCCGGCAAAGGTGATGATGCGATTCGCCAGCGCGAATTCGAGTGCCGGCTCGTAAACCCTTCTTAAGACGCGCACCACCGGAGTTTCGCGCTCCGCCACCTTGTCCTGAAACAGCATCAGACTCAACGCCGGCGCGACGGTGAAGGTGGCGATCAGACCGCCGGCGATGGCATATGCATAGGTCTTGGCCATCGGCCCGAATATATGTCCTTCTATTCCGGACAATGTAAAGAGCGGGACGAAGCCGGCGATGATGATGGCGGCGGCGAAAAAAATGGATTGGCTGACTTCGGCGGCCGCCATGGAAATGGTGGCGGTGCGGCCGCGAAAGCCGCTGCGCACTCGCATCCGATGCAAGGTGCTCGGCCCGAGGCCGAGATGCGCCGCGTCCTGCGCAATATGCCGGAAGATATTCTCGACCATGATCACGGTGGCATCCACCACCAATCCGAAATCGATCGCGCCCACCGACAGCAGATTCGCCGATTCGCCGCGCAGCACCATGAGTCCGATCGCAAATGACAAGGCGAACGGTATGGTCATGGCGACAATCACGGCGCTGCGAATGTTGCCGAGAAAAGCCCATTGCAGAATGAAAATCAGCAGGATGCCCGCCAGCATATTGTGCAGCACCGTGCGCGTCGTGACATGGATGAGATCGCTGCGATCGTAAATGCGCTGGATGCTGACGCCGGGCGGCAGGATCCCGGTGCTGTTGATCTTGTCTACCTCCGCTTCCACGCGCTTGATCGTCGGGATGCTCTCTGCGCCGCGGCGCATCAGCACGATGCCCTGTACGATGTCATCCACGTCGTCGAAACCGGCTATCCCCAACCGCGGCAGATTGCCGATGGTGACATCGGCAACATCGCCGAGAAGCACGGGAGCGCCTTGGTTGTTGGCTATCATGGTGCGCCGGATCTCGTCGGCCGAATGAATGAGCCCGACGCCGCGCACCACCGCGGACTGCGCGCCGAAATTCACGGTCTGGCCGCCGACGTTGATATTCGCGTTACCCAGCGCCTGCAGCACCTGCGGTATCGACAATCCATACCCGAGCAGCTTGCGTTGGTCGATCGCGATGTCGTAAGTCTTGGTCTTTCCTCCCCAGCCGGTCACGTCGATGACCCCCGGGACGGCCTTGAAGCGCCTTTCCAGCACCCAATCCTGCAGCGTCTTCAAGTCCGTTACCGAGTAATTGAGCGGCCCGACCACCCGATAGCGGAATATTTCCCCGATCGGGCTGGTGGGAGATATCTGCGGCTGTGCGCCGTTCGGCAGCGCGCCGAGTTGCGACAGGCGGTTGGTAACCCACTGCTCCGCCTGGGTGTAGGTGAAGTCATAAGTAAACTGCACCTTGACGTCCGAGAGTCCAAACAATGAAATCGTGCGAATGGCCTGCACATTGGGAATGCCGGCCATCTGAATCTCGAGGGGAATCGTGATGTAGCGCTCGATTTCCTCGGCCGACTGGCCGGTACTTTGCGTAACGACGTCGACCAGCGGCGGCACCGGATCCGGATAGGCTTCGATATTGAGCGACAGGAAGCTGGCAGCGCCGCCGATCAGCACCATCACCAATAGCACCACGATCAGCACGCGCTGCCGCAGCGCGAAGGTGACGATGGCGTTCATGACGAGGCGGGAACCGCCGCTTGATCGATGAACAATCCGCCCTTGGTCACGATGCGCTCGCCGGTCTTCAATCCATCGAGCACTTCAACGAGTCCATCGTCGCTGCGCCCGGTGCGTATCGCCCGGTAGGCTACCAGGCCGTCGCCGGCGACCACCCAAACGTGTGCTGCCGCGCCTTCATAGACGACCGCGGCCGCCGGCACCGCGGGAGACTCGGTTGCACCGCTGGTGACAATGCGAAAAGTCGCGAACATCTCCGGTTTCAAGGCAAGATCGCGGTTGTCGATTTCGGCGCGCACCGGCAATCGATGGGTGACGGGATCGACCACCGCGGCCACGTAAGTCACGCGTGCTTTGAAAATCCGCTTCGGATAGGCCAGCACGCGGACTTCGACCGGCTGTCCAAGATTGACCGACCCTGAGTCCGCTTCACGCACATTGGCGAGCAGCCAAACGCTGCTCGGATCGGCGATGGTAAAGACAGGCGCTCCGCCGGCCTGCAGATACTGGCCCGGACCCACCTGGCGATCCACCACCACGCCGGCGAGGGGAGCAACGATCGTCGCGACCGGATTCATCGCCTGCAAGGATTCCAGGTTTGCAATGTCGACTGGCGTCTTGCCGAAAATCTGCAGGCGATTGCGTACCGCGTTCAATGCGGTTTCCGCCGACGCCAGGTCGGCCTGCGCCTGCTGCCAATCTTGGAGGCTGCCGCCTTTCGCGTCGTACAGTGCATGCTTGCGGGTTTCATTGATGCGCGCGAGCTTGACTTGTGCAGCGGCGACCTTCAGGTCATTTTGCGCTTGTACGAACTCGGATGCCTCCACGGTCGCGAGCGGTGCCCCGGCCTTGACCGTATCGCCCAGTCCGGCGATGACCCGGGTGACTCGACCGGAATAGGGCGAGATGACCGGCGTCGCGCGATCGCCGTTGACGCCGATTTTTCCTTCGGTCAATTCCTCGCTGACGAATGCATGCGTTTGCACGGTTTCCACCGTGAAGGTTTTCAGCTGCTGGGGAGTGGCGCGAAACGTTCCGGGCGGCGATGGCGCCGCGGCGGCGGGTTCATGCGGTCCAAAGATCTTGCCGCCCAACCACACCGCGAGAATGATGACCAGCGCGGCCACGGCGGCGATGCCTGCCATGCGCCATTGGCGCGCGGCCGACCAGGCGCGCCGGTCGATGGCATCCTGGCCGGCAGGACCAGCTTGCGGATCATTCTGCGGTTCGCTCATTCCAAAAACTCCCAACCTATCCTCGTCAGCGGCATTATGCCGTGCGCCGAAGACTTAGAAGTGAATGATCGCGTCCATCGCGAACATAAACTGCGAATGTCTGCCGCCATCCGGCGTCGCGCTGGGGTTGTCATAGGCTTCCGCGTCGCGGGAGTGATCGAGGCGGATTTCGGGGCGCAGCTCAATCATGTCGCCCATCCAATGCGTGTAGCTCAAGTCGAATTCATAGTATCGCGACTTGTAGCCGGTGCGCTGCGCCGTGGCGTCGTCAAGGTAGTCGGTGCGCCAGACGACGATGTCGCGCGGGCCAATTTGATAGTTGATGTAGTTGACGGCGGCCCACTCGTACGAATAGCAAAAGACCACCGCAGGATTGCACTGCGCTCCGTTCGGCGCTCCGACATTGACGTACGAGTAGCGCTGCCCAATGAAGGCCACGCCCGCCGGATTGTTGACATTCGGCGTGTGGCTCTGCCACATGTACCAGATCTCGGTATCGGTATGCCAATGCTCGTCGAACTTGTGGTACCAGGTAACGACCGCGTGCTGCACATTGTTCCAGCGCCAGTTGCCGTCGTTGAGACCGTTCATGCAGGGATAAATATTGTCCTTCCCGGAATCCGACGTCCATATGACGCACGCGGCCGGTGTCAGGTGACGTTCGCTTTTGACCCAGGGGGCCACATCGTTGCCGGATGAAATTTCGGTCTGAA
>DATMKO010000056.1:0-2262 GCA_035571175.1 Steroidobacteraceae bacterium
CGAGATATACGTGTGGGCGCGGAAGCGCTCCAACACCCGGTAATGCGTGACCGCCGGCCGGCCGCTCTCGCGCACCGCCATTTTCAAACGATCGCTGCGATTGCGTCCAATGGGCGCATCGATGGTACCGCCCCCCGTCATCACACCCACAGCCACTGCCAGATACTCCCGCGACATGGTGCGCGCCATCAGCTGCCGCCACAATGAGGTCTGCGCCTCCGCATTGCGCGCCACCACCAAGAGGCCGCTGGTGTCCTTGTCGAGCCGGTGGATGAGTCCGGCGCGCGGCAAAGCCGCCAACTTGGGATCCAACCCCAGCAACGCGTTTTGCAGGGTATGCCGCGGATTCCCCGCGCCGGGATGTACCACCAATCCGGCCGGCTTGTCGACGACCAACAAGTCCCCATCCTCGTGGACCAGACGCAGTGCAATGGTTTCCGGCAGCACCTTAAGCTCCGGCGGATCCGAAGTCATTTGCACGCGCACACGTGACCCGGCCGTCACGATGTCGCGCGGTCTTGAGCGCTGCCTGCCAACCAACACCGCGCCGCCCTCGATCCAGCCCTTGATTCGAGTGCGCGAATGCTGCGGCAGCAAGCGGGCCAAGGCGCTGTCCAAGCGCTTGCCGGCCAATTCCGCCGGAATTTCGAGATCGATCACTTGGAACTCTGCGGTCATAGGGGACTCGAAGCTAGCTTCGGAGCATCGGGTATACTGCCGCGCTTTCGGGCCCTACCCATTGGACCCCCCATTGTAAGGAATCGCTTGTGAGACTGCGTGATCTTGTCCAGCCAGGCCGTATTTTGCTCGTCGCCGTCAGTGTGTTGCTGCTGGCAAGCGGCTGCCGCAGCCATCGGGCCGATGACGCCAAATCGGGCCCCGAGCAGATCTACGCGAAGGCGCAAAAAGCCATTAGAAGCGGCAGCTACGTCGAGGCGGTCAAACAGCTCGAGGCGCTGCAGTCGCGATTCCCGTTCAGCGAGCCGGCTCGCCAGGCGCAGTTGGATTTGATCTACGCCTACTACAAGAGCAACCAGGTGGACCCTGCGGTCGATTCCGCCGATACCTTCATTCGGGAAAATCCGACCAACCCCAGGGTCGACTACGCCTACTACATGAAAGGACTGGTGTATTTCGAGCGCCAGTCGAATTGGCTGGAGCGGAAATTGAATGTCGATTTATCGCAGCGACCGCCCGTCAATGCGAAAAAGTCATTCGACTCGTTTTCCCAGCTCATCGAGAAATATCCCAAGAGCATCTACGTCGGCGATGCCCAGCAGCGCATGATTTATTTGCGCAACCGCCTGGCCGACTTCGAATTGCACGTTGCCCTGTATTACATGCGCCGCGGCGCCTACGTGGGGGCGCTCAATCGCGCCAAATACTGCGTCGAATACTATGACGGAGCGCCAGCGGTAAAGGGCTCCATGAAGGTCATGGTCGATGCTTACTACAACCTGAAGATGGTGGATCTGGCGCAGAATGCCGAGCGCGTGTACGCCGATAACTATCCGAACGATACCAAAGCCATCCAGCGCAAGAAGCACTGGTATCAGCGAATCTTCTAGCGGGACTTGTAGCCGCTGGTGATCGGATAGCGCCAATCGCGGCCGAAAGCGCGGCCGCTCACGCGCACGCCGGGCGGCGCCTGGCGGCGCTTGTATTCGTTGCGCTTGACGAGATCGAGGATGCGCCCCACCGTGGCTCGATCGAAGCCGCGCGCCGCTATCTGATCGACCGACAAGTCCTCTTCGATAAAGGCCTCCAGGATTGGGTCGAGGATTTCGTACGGCGGCAGGCTGTCGGTGTCCTTCTGGCCGAAGCGCAGCTCGGCCGACGGCGGCCGTTCGATGACGCGGCTAGGAATCACCGGTGATTGAGCGTTTCGCCAGCGGCACAGGCGATACACCAGCAGTTTGTTGCAGTCCTTGATAGGCGCGAAGCCGCCCGCCATGTCCCCATACAGCGTGGCATAGCCCACCGCCATCTCGCTCTTGTTGCCGGTGGTGAGCAGCATTTTGCCGGTTTTATTGGAAATGCCCATCAGCAGCACGCCGCGGCAGCGCGATTGAATGTTCTCTTCCGCGGTATCCGGATCGCGGCCGGCGAATTCGTCCTTCAAGGCCGCCAGCGTCGCCTCGAACATGCCCTCGATGGAGATCTCGCTATGCTGCACGTGCAGCTGCCTGGCCTGTTGAGCGGCATCGTCCCTGCTCATTTGCGAGGTATATCGCGACGGCATGGCCACGGAGTGCACGCGGT
>DATMKO010000057.1:0-13681 GCA_035571175.1 Steroidobacteraceae bacterium
CGTTCGGATCAAGGATCAGCAGCGGCTCGGCGCGGTAGGCGCGGGATGGCATGTTGCCCTCACGACCTTGATGAACGAGCGCCTCGCAATCGGTTCGGGAATGACGACGGGCTTTGAGGCTATTTTCACCTGGTGTTGCGCGCTCGAGCGGTCCGGCGCCAAGGTTTTCGATGATCGCGCGGTGCGCTCGCGTCTCGCCACGTGGGCGGCGCGCAGCAGCGGCCTGAAGTACACCGCCAGCCGTGCCATCACCGCACTATCGCGCGGCACGACCCCTGGTCCCGAGAACTCGATCGGCAAACTGGTGGCGGGTTCCACGATGCAGGAGATCGCCGAATTCGCTCTGGGTCTGGCGGGACCTCTCGGCGTCGTCAGCGACCCGCTCGGCGCGGTGGACAGCGGACGCTTTCAGGCCATGCTGCTGCGTGCCCCGGCGACCCGGCTCGAAGGCGGCACCGACGAGATCCTGCGCAACATCATCAGTGAGCGGGTTCTCGGTCTGCCGCCCGACATCCGGGTGGACAAGGACATCCCATTCAATCGCATTCCGACGCGAAGTGCCTAGGGGTCTAGCGCGGCCACAGCCAGCCGAATACTCCCGCCGTCAACAGCGCATAGATGAAGCCGTCGAGAAAGTAAACGGCGGTGGCGCGCCAGTTTTGCCGGGCCCAGATGGACTGGTGAGCGTGGCCCAAGCCGTGCGCCATGAATGCCGTCACGGCGACAAACTTAAACACCGAAATGTACGGCTTGCCTGCGGCATACGCGTGACTCACCACCACTGCGACGAACAGCGAAATTACCAGCAGGTAGACGAACCACTGCGCCAAGGATTTGCCCATGCCAGGCTCGTTGGTCACGAGCGTCAGGAAAAACGTCGGTCCGCGCTTGCGCTTTTCCAAGTATTCCGGCTGCTGCATCTGCGCCGGGCTATTGGCATACGGCGCCAAGTACTGGCCGCTGGGTATGTTCAGTGAACGGAATGTGTCCAACACCGCATCCTCACTCGGCAATTTGGCATAGTCGCTGCGATGCAAGGGCAGGAACATGTGGACGATCCAACTGGCGAGAAACACGATCACCGCCGATACGACGATCGGCAACCACAAGGAGGCTAGGGGTACCATGGATTGCTCCTGATTCTAGTTGTTTGGAGTGATGTTACTCGTTCTCAACCTTGGAGGACACCGTCACTGGCGGCGGGACTGCAGCGACTATTCCCGCCACCACGGCACTGAAGAGCATGACATAGCCGCAGCGCTGTGAGACCAGCGCAACCATCGGATAGCCTATTCCACCCAACTGCAGTGCCAGATCCTTGCCCAGCGTTACCGGCTGAATCAAATGGGGGCCGATGGACCACGTGTCGCCGCCGCACACGGGGCAGATGAACGGCGTCTTGCCAAAAGACGTCAACCAGATGTTTACCTTTGTGTACTCTTCCTGAGTTAATTTTCCGGTTTCGTCAGGCATCTTTCCTCCACGAGTTGGTGCCGCATTATAAGCAGTCCTTTGGGATCGGGCGGGCCGTTATGCACTTGCCGCCGGAATCACCGGCAGCAGCACATGCGAGGGGTGATCCGCGTCCACATAGACACGATTGTTTGCAATTTGGATGCGCGTGGCCTTCCCTTCCGGTTCACCGCTGTTGGGATTGAAGTCAAAGTGCGGAAAGTTGCTGGACGACACATCGATGCGGATCCGATGTCCGGCTTTGAAGAGGTTCGATGTTGGAAAGGCTTCGATCCGAATGGCGTAAATTTGACCGGGCTCCATCAGGCGCGGGCGCAGCCACGAGTCCCGATATCGGCAGCGCAGGATTCCATCGGTGAGATTCATCGCAAAACCTTGCGGATAATCCTCATTCGGGGGATACACATCGAGCAGTTTGATGGTGAAGTCGGTGTCGGGAGCATCGGAGGCGATCCAAAGCCGCGCTTCGATCGCGCCCGTCACCTCGACATCGGCCGCCAGCGGCCGCGTCGCAAAGACCAGCACGTCGGCGCGCGTCGCCAGTGAACGGTAGGGTTCGCGGCAGCCGAAGAACCGGGGGCCTTCACGCTGATCAAATGCTCCGCCAACCATGATGGGTTGCCCGGAAGTGATGGTGCCGCCAATGGTTGGTACCGGCGCCGCCGGATCGTAGCGGTACTCGTTCGGTGCGGCGCCCTTTGCGGGTGCGCGCTCGGAAAGCATCCCGTGCGGTTGCAGATAGTAATGAGTGGGCCGTGCTCGCGGAATCGGCCAGGTGTGCTCGCTGCGCCAGGTTCCGCCGTGATTCATCCGGCCTTGCGCGTCGCGGCGCCCCGTGCCGCCGCCCATGACGAAAAGTTTGACGGCCGGCTCGAGGTCGACGCCATTTGCGTTGCCCTTGAGGAAGCGGTCGAACCAGCGCAGCTTCAATGCCAGGTAGTCCGGCGCGACGTTTCCCGCGAACGCCGCCGCAGCGCCGAACTCCACATCGCCGGCAAAGGTCTGCTCGCGGTTGCCATGGGTCCAAGGCCCGAGAATCATTCTATAGGGACCGCGCTTGCGCGCGCGCAACGCGCGGAAATTATCGGTCACCGTGCGGGGGTAGGGATCGTACCAGGATGAAATGAGCACACTGGCCGCATCCGGCCACTGATCGTAGTAACCGGCGGCGTAGATTCCCCTCTGCTGCCAGAAAGCATCGAAGATGCCGTGCTCCCATTGATCGAACACGTAATCCTCATATTCCGGCACCGCACTCAAAGGCGAGTGGCCGCGCGTCCACGGCAGCCGCGCAAACCAATCCTTCAGATCGATTGCCTTCAAGGCGGCGAGCTTCGCGGGGTCGCGCCGCACCTCCGGCGCCTCGAGCGCTTCGTTGAAAGCCCAAGTGACCTGTTTCAGCTCGAAGGCGCCGCCTTGACGGATGCCGCCCTGATACGCGTTGGCGAAACCTCCGGAGTCCATGAACATCGCGGCGATGCCGGGTGCGGCCGCACTCGCCAGTGCGGCCTGTGTGTGCGCCGCATAGGATAGGCCCATGGTACCGATGCGGCCGTTGCTCCAGCTCTGTGCGAGTATCCAGGCACAGCAGTCGAAGCCGTCCAAACCGTCGCTCAAATATTTGACGTACTTGCCCTCGGAGTTGCCGCGGCCGCGGCAGTCCTGAAACACCACAGCGTAGCCATGACTCGCGAACAGGTTTGCGACTTCGATACTGGCGTGGCGCGTGCCATCCTGGGACTTGCCGTACGGCGTACGCTCGAGAATCGCCGCTACTCGCTCCGGGTTGTCGCCCGCGGCCTGCGCCGGCAGGTAAACATCGGTTGCCAGTTGCACGCCGTCGCGCATGCGCACGCGCACATCGCGGCGTACGATCACCTGGTTGGGACCCAGGTCCGCGGCGCTGAATGCGCCCGAGGGCAGCGCCAGCAGCGCCGCCAGCTTGACAAAGCGCAGCGCGAATTCGCGCCGATCGATCGCAGAGGGGTTCTCGAGAGTGTTCATTAGATTCCGGTTTGCAAGGTCTGCGAGTCGCGCAATAATACCGAGCTGCGTAAAGTAATCCCAACGACAAGTAAATCCCCAGGTGAATCCCATGGATGAGGCGGTCCGCAAGGTAATATCCGAATATGAGCCAAGGCTCGCGGCGGAAACGGAGCTAATGCAGTCCATCGACGCATCGCAAATGAGGGCGAGACGGGATGAATTTCTGCTGCCGATCGGCCCGGACACCGCGCAGGTGCTGCACATTTTGATCAAGAGCGCGGGGGCGCGATCGATCTTGGAACTGGGCACCTCGTACGGATACTCGACGCTGTGGTTGGCCGATGCCGCACGCCATACCAACGGCAAGGTGGTGAGCCTCGAGCTCGCAGGCTACAAGGCGGAGCATGCGCGTGCGGCACTGGCGCGGGCGGGTCTTGCCGAACGCGTCGACATCCAGGTCGGCAGCGCTCTCGAAACGCTGCCGCGCCTCGCGGGACCCTTTGACTTCGTGCTGCTCGATCTTTGGAAAGATCTGTACGTTGCCTGCCTGGATCTTATCTACCCGAAGCTCGCACCGGGCGCGTTCATCGTTGCGGACAACATGACTTATCCCGAAATGGTGCGGGCCGATGCAGCGCGCTACCAGCGCCGCATCCGTCAGTTGGAGTTCGATACGGTGTTGTTGCCGATCGGCAGCGGCATCGAGGTGAGCCGCCGACGCTGAATTAGCGTCAACCACATCCAGGCTTACGTCGAACCGATCGGCCCGCTGCGGCGCGCGGCGGGCCGATCTCTCGACCCTCAGGCCGCGGGGCTGCCCTCTACCTGGATCAGCAGTTTCACTTCCTGCTTGAAGCCGAATTTTTCGCCGTAATTGACGCCGAAATCGGCGCGATTGATCGTCGCCGAAATATCCGCGCCGCAAACTTGTTTCTTGCTCATCGGGTTCATGATGCACTTGAACGAATTTACCGTGAGCGTCACCGGCTTGGTCACACCGTGCATGGTCAGCGTGCCCTGCGCTTCTGTCGGCGCATCGCCGTTGAACTTGGTGAACTTGCCGCTGTATTTCGCCACGGGAAATTTCGCCACATCGAAGATCTCGACCGACTTGGCGTGGTCATTCAATTTTTGCATGCCGAAATCGATGGTGTTCATGTCCACGGTAACTTCAATGGAGCCGGCTTTCGCTTCCTTGTCGTACACCACGGTGCCGGAGGTGCTGTCGAATTTGCCCCGCCAAACCGACAAGCCGCCGAAGTGATCGGCTTCGAAGCTCGGATAGGTATGCGCCGGGTCGAGGGTATAGGTGACCGGCGCTGCAAAAGCGCTCGCGCCGATGAACGCGGCCAGTGACGCCAAAACAATACGGTTCATTGAGGGCTCCTTGGAAGACAATGGGTATAATTTCGAGTGCCAAGCTCTGCAGCTCGAGCGCAAATGATAGCCGAAAGCCAAGGCGTGCTCGCCTTTATCTCTTTATATTCATCTTCAGGGGTCCAGATGGAATTGTTCGATGCCATTGAATCGCGATCTTCCGCCGCGCGCCTGACCGAGCCTGGGCCCACTGCGGCGCACCTGGAGCGCTTGCTGGAGGCCGCCGCACATGCGCCCGATCACGGGCGCATGAAGCCCTGGCGCTTCATAGTGGTCAACGGCGCCGCCCGCGAACCCTTCGCTGGCGCAGCTGCCAACGCCAAACGGTTGCGGGTGCCGACCCTGACCGACGAGCAGGTGCAGCTGGAACGCCAGAAAATCTTGCAGTCCCCCTGCATCGTGGTCGTCGGTTGCGCCGTGACGAAAGACAATGCCAAGGTGCCGGAGATCGAGCAGGTGATAGCCACTGGGGCGGCGGCGCAGAATCTATTTCTGGCAGCGCATGCCTTGGGCTATGGGGTGATGTGGAAAACCGGGGCCGCGGCCTACGACAGCCACGTAAAGGCGGCATTGGGCCTGGCCGCCGACGATCACATAGTGGCCATCCTTCATCTGGGTACGCGCGTGAAATGACTGCGAAGCGACACGGCCTTGACCAGCGCCCATACGGGTAATCCGGCGGTGAGCTTGAGCTCGCGCGTGGCGGCGCGGGTGACGCGCGCCATGATGATGGTGCCGCCAATGTCGATGGCGATCAGATCCGCGTCGCCTTCGTCGCCGGTCACCGCCGTAACAACTCCCCTCAGGATATTGCGCACGCTCAGATGCTGCGGTTCCCGTGTCGCCACGATGAGATCGCGCGCCAGCAACTGTACGCGCAACTTTGCGCCGGCCGCGGCGGCCGCCGCCGGTACTTTGAGTTCGCCGCCTCCCACGCCAACGCGAGTCAAGCCGCTTGCGGCATCCGTGCCGAGGACCGTGCCCTCAACGATGGCGCCTACCGCCTCGGCGCCGATGATTGCGCGCACGCCGGGGTTCAGGCTCATCTCGCCGATGCCTCCCTGGGCAGTTGTACTGCCGCACTCCATGAGCACGAGATGGGTCGCCAGCCGTAAAACCTCGTCGAAATTGTGGCTGACGTAAACCATGGGAATGGCCAACTGATCGCGCAAAATCTCCAGGTAGGGCAGCACTTCTTCGCGCCGCGAGGCATCGAGCGATGCCAACGGTTCATCCAACAGGAGCAATCGCGGCTGCGACAACAGAGCTCGACCGATCGCCACGCGCTGACGTTCGCCGCCCGACAATTGATGCGCGCGGCGCTTCATCAGGAGCTTGAGGTCGAGCAGGTCGACGACCAGATCGAAGCCCACGAATCTCGGCGACCCCGCGCGCCTTGCGGCGTAGCGTAGATTGCCGGCGACGTCAAAGTGGGGGAACAGACGGGATTCTTGAAATACATAGCCGATGCGGCGGCGTTCCGGCGCGACGTCGACGTGCTGCCCGGTATCGAGCAGCACGACATCGTCGAGTGCAATCCTGCCGGAATCCGCGTCGAGCAGTCCGGCGATCACGTTGATGAGCGTGCTTTTGCCGCATCCCGAGCGGCCAAACAGCGCGACTACTCCCGGCGTCGGCAGCTCGAACCGCGCATCGAGTGTGAATGCGCCAAGGTGCTTCGTGGCGGCTACTTGAAGCATCAGCGCCCCAACCAACGGCGCACGCGCCGCGCAAACCACTCGGACAGCAATAGGCCGGCGAACCCCAAAGCGATCGAGATTACAGCCAGGCGGGCGGCGGCATGATCGCCGCCCGGTGTTTGCAAGGCGGCGTACAGCGCGAGCGGCAAAGTTCGCGTCTCACCGGGAATATTCGACACAAAGGTGATCACGGCGCCGAATTCGCCGAGTGCGGCCGAGAACGCAGTGATCGCGCCCGCCAGCACGCCCGGCAGCATCAGCGGCAACGTGATGGTCGCGAAGCGGTCGAGTGCACCGGCGCCCAGGGTGCGCGCGGCATCCTCGAGCCCGCGGTCGACGTTTTCCAGCGAGATGCGCATCGCGCGTACCATCAGCGGAAACGACATCACCGCCGTGGCCAGCGCGGCGCCGTTGCGCGTAAAAATGAGTTCGACGCCGAATCCTCGCTGCAGCCACGATCCGATGGGGCCGCGTGTACCGAACAGCAGCAATAGCACGTAGCCAACCACGACCGGCGGCAGCACCAGCGGCAAATGCACCAGCGCATCCAAAATCGTTCGGCCTGGGAATTGGCGTCGCGTCAATACCCAGGCCAACAATATCGCGAACGGCAGGCTGAGCAATAGGCTGCGCGCGGCTACGCTCAAGCTCAAGTAGAGCGCTTCGCTTTCGTTGGCGCTCAAGCTTGGCGTCATTGACCAGCCCTGTGCTTAGTCATCATCGGTGAGGCAGTATACTGTGGCGACGATTTATCTTAAGGATCCGATCAATGCCCTATTTTCACGCCGCGGCGTCCGCTGCAGCGTCCGACACACACCCGAGCCCGGATCGTATCGGGGTATTGATCGTCAACTTGGGAACGCCGGATTCGCCCTCCTATTTCGCCGTGCAGCGTTATTTGCGCGAATTCCTTAGCGACCGGCGGGTCATCGATACCTCGCGGTGGATCTGGCTGCCGCTGTTGTATGGGGTGGTGCTGCCGTTGCGCCCATTCAGAACGGCGCGCAACTACCGAAAAATCTGGATGCAGGATGGATCGCCGCTGGCGGTCTATTCCAAGCGCCTGGGCGCGAAGATCGAGGCATTGCTGCGGCTTAGGCTTCAGGATCGGTTGAGCGTGCAGTTGGCAATGACCTATGGCACACCCAGCATCGCGAGCGCGATCCAATCTTTTGCCGAGCAGGGTGTTACCAAGCTGATCGTTCTGCCTTTGTATCCGCAATATTGCTCATCGACGACGGGATCCGTCTTCGACGCCACCCATCGCGCGCTGCAGCGCTGGCGCTGCTTGCCTGAGATCCGCTTCGTCAATGACTATCATGACGATGAGGGGTATCTCGACGCATTGACGGCGAAAATCCGCGAGCATTGGCACGTCAGCGGCGAATCATCGCACTTGTTGTTCTCCTATCACGGAATACCTGCCTCGTATGTCGCCAAGGGAGACCCCTATCAGCGCCAAGCGGTGGCAACCACGCGGCAGGTAGTAGCGCGCTTGAGGCTTGGCGACAGCCAATGGTCTCATTGCTACCAGTCGCGCTTCGGCAAGGTGCCGTGGCTTACGCCTTACACCATCGACGTCATCAGGCAATTGGCGGAGCGCGGCGTGCGCAAAATTACGGTGGCGTCGCCGTCCTTTGCGGTCGATTGTTTGGAAACGCTGGAGGAAGTGGCGCTGGAATATAGCGATAAATTCAAGCAATGGGGCGGCGAGCAATTGACGCTCGTGCCCTGCTTGAACGATGACGACGTACATGCCCAGGCGCTCGTAAATATTGTAGAGAGCCGCTTGCGCGACTCTTCTTGATCACGCTATTCGCTCCAGGCCCGGTCCAGAATTGCGCCGACGTCGATGGCAGCGGCGCTTGCGCCGAACACCGCTCCCCACCCAGGCTCGCCGCTCAGTCGCGTGGCGCAATAGCCTTCCGCAACCGCCGTGGCGCCGCGACTCCCTGCACTCATCGCCGCACCGAGCAATAGGCCGGCTTGTGCGAGCGTGACGAACGCCTGCGCAAAACCGCGCGCGCCCGCCTCGTCGGCCGCGGCTGCGTCCATCATGGCGGCGAAGCGCTCGAACGCCACGTCGAAATTTCGATGCTGCCCACGGGCCGCCGACAATTCCTCCAGCACCGCGGCACGCGTAGCCGTCGATTTGCCAAAGGCGCGCAGCACGTCAAGACACATGATGTTGCCCGAACCTTCCCAGATCGAGTTGACCGGCATTTCGCGGGCGATGCGCGCCAATGCCAGCTCCTCCGTATAGCCATTGCCGCCCAATACCTCCATGGCTTCCGCCGCCAATTCGCAGCCGCGCTTGCATACCCAGAACTTGGCGGCCGAGGTGAGCGCGCGCCGCAGCGCGATCTCGCCGGCGCTGTCGCTGCCGAAGGCACGGGCGAGTCGTAGACTTAAGGCGGTGGCTGCCTCAGATTCCAGCGCAAGATCGGCCAGCACGCTGCGCATCAGCGGCTGATCGATCAACAATGCGCCGAATGCCCGGCGATGGCGGGTATGGTGCAATGCCTGTACCAAGGCCTGGCGCATCAGTCCGGCGGTACCCGTGACGCAATCCAGCCGCGTGAAGGTGCCCATCTCGAGAATGGTGGGAATTCCGCGGCCTTCCTCTCCCAACAGATGCGCCCAAGCATCGACGAATTCGACCTCGGAAGACGCGTTGGAACGATTGCCGAGCTTATCCTTCAGCCGCTGAATGTGGATTCCGTTGAGCGTGCCATCGGGCAGTCGCCGCGGCATGAACAAGCACGACAAGCCGGCGCTGGTTTGCGCCAAAACCAAATGCGCGTCGCACTGCGGCGCCGAGAAGAACCATTTATGCCCCGTCACCCGGTAGGTGCCATCGTCTGAGCGCAGCGCGCGAGTGCTGTTGGCACGAACGTCCGAGCCGCCCTGTTTTTCCGTCATGCCCATGCCGATCATGCCGCCGCGCTTGTGTTGGAAGGCAATGTCCCGAGGGTCGTATTCGCGGCTGAGAAGGCGCGGCACCCATTCGCGGGCCAGCCACGCGTCGCGTCGCATCGGCGAAATCGCGCCGTAGGTCATGGTGGTCGGACAGAGCGTGCCGCTCTCGATCTGCGCCTGCAGGAAATAGCCCGCGGCGCGCGCCGTATGGGAATGAGGCGCGCCGGCGGCAGCGGCGCCAAGCGTGGTCCATGGGCTGCTGTGATAGCCGCGCGCGGCAATCCCCTGCATCAACGCGTGCCAGGAGGGATGAAATTCGATCGCATCAATGCGTTCTCCCCGGGCGTTGAAGGTATGCAGCACCGGAGTGTGGCGATTGGCGAGCCGCGCGTGCTCGAAGTTTTCGGCGGTGCCGAGCGCCGCACCGGCGCGATCAAGCTCCGCCACCGCCTCGCCAGCCCCTTCGCGCCGCACCGCTTCCTGCAAAGCGGTGTCGCTGCTGAAGAGGTTGTAGTCCGTCAGCGGCGGGGTTTGGTTAAAGACCGCGTGGGTGCTTGAGCCGTTATGCATGGATTTTGCTCGATCTTGGCAGTATTGATACGTGATCTTGCGCGCGGGGCTTAAGCGGTGCTAGATTCGACCGCAATGCGTACTTCCGGCGGCATATTGGTCACTTTCCCGGGCTTTTCACGGCTCCGGGGCTCGCTTGCGCTGCTGCTGCGCCGCTAGGCGCACAAACCTTACGCGCCATCGGTCGGCGCTGACAAGACCGGAAAATTCTCAAGACAGCGCCGGACCAGCGGCGACAAATGGCGTTAGCGAGCGAGTGAGTGAATCCCATGTTGCGTAATCCTTCGACCAAGTACCGAGCCTTTACCCCGATCGATATTGCCGATCGCAGCTGGCCGAATCGCGTCATTGCAGCGCCGCCGCAGTGGTGCAGCGTCGACCTGCGGGACGGCAACCAGGCCCTGATCGAGCCGATGGACGCGGCTCGCAAGCGGCGTATGTTCGACATGCTGGTGAGAATCGGCTTCAAGGAAATCGAGGTTGGCTTCCCCGCCGCCTCGCAAACGGACTTCGACTTCGTGCGCGAGATCATCGAGCGCGAATTGGTACCGGATGATGTCACCATTCAGGTGCTGACTCAGGCCCGGCCCGAACTCATCGCGCGCACCTTTGAGTCCTTGAAGGGTGCGCGCCGCGCGATCATGCACGTCTACAATTCAACTTCCGTGGCGCAGCGCCGCGTGGTGTTTCGTACCGACCGCGCCGGCATCATCGACATTGCCGTGCGCGGCGCCAGCGTGGTACGGGAACACGCATTGCGCCAGCCGGATACCGACTGGACGTTCGAATACAGCCCCGAGAGCTTTACCGGTACCGAACTGGATTTTGCGGTGGAGATCTGCGACGCCGTGAATGCGGTCTGGGAGCCGACGCCGGTGCGAAAGTCGATTCTCAATCTCCCGGCAACGGTGGAGATGGCCACCCCGAATGTTTACGCCGACCAAATCGAATGGTTCTTGCGCCACATCAATCGCCGCGACTGCATCACCTTGAGCGTTCATCCGCACAACGACCGCGGCACCGCGGTGGCGGCCGCGGAGTTGGCGGTCATGGCAGGCGCCGAGCGCATCGAAGGCACTTTGTTCGGCAATGGCGAGCGCACCGGAAATGTCGACATCGTAACGTTGGCGCTCAATCTTTACTCACAAGGTATTGATCCTAAGTTGGATTTTTCCAATATAAACGAGGCGGCGCGCTGCGCCGAAGCCTGCAATCAACTCCCCATCCATCCGCGCCATCCCTATGTCGGGGACTTGGTGTTCACGGCATTTTCCGGGTCGCACCAGGACGCGATCAAGAAGGGCCTTGGCGCAAGGACCGAGGCGGATATTTGGGACGTGCCATACTTGCCCATCGATCCTTCGGATCTGGGCCGCTCCTATGATTCAATCATTCGAGTCAATAGCCAGTCTGGAAAGGGCGGCGTGGCCTATTTATTGGAGCGAGAGTTCCAACTGGTCATGCCGCGACGCCTGCAAATCGAATTCAGCCAGGTTGTCCAGGCTGCCGCCGATATCACCGGTAAGGAGCTGACGGCGCAGGAGTTATGGGATCTGTTCAATCGCGAATATATCAATCCGCGTATGCCCTATGTGTATCGCTCGCACCAGCTTGCCGCCTCGACGGACGGCGCCGATAGCGAGCGCCTGACGCTGCAGATCGAGAATGCAGGTCGGCTCGAGACGTGGCTGGGCCAGGGGTCAGGGCCCATCGACGCCATGGTCAACGCGATTGCGCTGCCCTTCGATGTGCTGTCCTACGAAGAACACTCGCGGGGACAGGGCAGCGCCGCCAACGCAGTTTCCTACATCGAGATCACCACTCGATCGCGGCGCACCCTGTTCGGGGTCGGCATGCACCCCAATATCATCACGGCATCGCTGCTGGCGATCGTCTCTGCGGTCAATAGAGCCATCGCACAGGGCGCTTTGCCGGGGCGCGTCGAATCGGTGCGCACCGGCACCTAAGCGCGGCAGCTAATAATAAACATGCGAGATATGCGTTAAACTATTGATAAAATAAGGGATATGAACCACCGCGAACCGGCTGCAACCAAACTCGCCGTGCGCCGGTCATAACTTTGAGGATTGTCGTCGCGCTAGTTGAATGCCGGACAGAATCGGCTATAGTGCGCAACTTCATGACTCCCAGCTGATCGATCCTATTGATTTCAGGGGCTTTTCTCGAACAATGAGCGAACGCACAGACGAACATTTCGATATCGACGATGAGTTTCTCGGGGAAGCCGAAGAGGCGCACGACTTCGATCCCCTGATTGAGCGTCCCGAACGGCGCCCCAAGGCTGTGGCCGCGGCCAAACGCGGCAAGGCGGCATGGAGCCGGGTGGAAGACGTACTCGCGGAGCGGCAACTGGAAAAGGAACTGCGCGAAATATTCGAAGACGACTGAAGCTCGTTCTTTTTCTTGCCACGCGCTGGGCGCGGGATACTTGCCATCATGCCTTCTCCTCTCGTGCTAGACAGCTGTCAAGCTTGGGTGGTGCTCAAATTCGGCGGCACCAGCGTGTCCACGCTCCAGAATTGGCGCAACATCGCCTCGGTACTTAACAACCGAATTGCCGCATCCCTCCGACCGGTGGTGGTGCACTCCGCACTTTCAGGAATCACAGATCGCCTCGAGTCGCTGTTGACGGCGAAAGACCGCGGCCACCTGGAGCTCCTGGATCGCATCGAAGCCGCGCATGTGCAGCTCGCCGAAGCATTGGACGTGGCTCCAGGCCCCCGATTCGACGGCTTCATGCAGGAGCTGCGCCAGATGGCGAGCGACTTGGCGCACGGCCGGCGCAGCGACGATGTATTTCGGGCGCGCCTGATGGCCATGGGCGAACTGCTGGCAACGAGCCTGGGTGCGCAATACCTGAACGCCCAGGGAGTCGGCACGGTGTGGGCGGATGCGCGTCAGGTGTTGCATGCCGAGGAGCGTGTTGCCTCTACTGTCAAGGCCAGCGTGCTGTCGGCAACCTGCGATTTCAGCCCCGATCTTAAACTGCAAACCGATTGGCGGGCGCTCAATCAGGTGGTGATCACCCAAGGATTCATTGCATCCAACCGCGCCGGCGAAACCGTGCTGCTGGGGCGCGGCGGCTCGGATACTTCCGGGGCATACTTCGCGGCCAAGTTGAACGCGGCACGCCTCGAAATATGGACCGACGTACCCGGTTTGTTCAGCGCCAATCCGCGCGCCGTGCCGACCGCGCGGCTGCTGCGGCAGCTGCATTACGACGAAGCCCAGGAAATTGCCAGCAATGGCGCCAAGGTGTTGCACCCGCGCTGCATTTTGCCGCTGCGCCAGTACCGGATTCCGCTGCATGTGTATGCGACTCAGGCGCCGGGTCTCGAGGGTACCGTGATATCCGCGAATGCGGCGGACAGCGCCGCGCAGGTCAAAGCGATTGCGATCAGAAAGGGCATTACGCTGGTGTCGATGGAAAGCCCGGGCATGTGGCATCAAGTGGGCTTCCTCGCCGACGCCTTCCAAGTGTTCAAGCAGCACGGCCTGTCCGTCGACCTGGTATCGACCTCGGAAACCAATGTGACGGTGTCCTTGGATCCGAGCGCCAATGCGCTGGATGGCGCGGCGCTCGAGCGGCTGGCGGTGAGCTTGAGCGAGCTTTGCAAGGTCGAAATTCTGGGGCC
>DATMKO010000058.1:0-5665 GCA_035571175.1 Steroidobacteraceae bacterium
TTCATCGACACCAATATCACCGGTACCCTGATTCTGCTCGAAGAGGCGGCGGCGGCGGGCGCCAAGTCATTTGTGTTGACCAGTACCACCAGCGCATTCGGTCGCGCATTGTCGCCGCCGGCCGGCGCGCCGGCCGCGTGGATTACCGAAGAGGTGGTCCCACAACCCAAGAACATCTATGGTGTAACCAAGCTCGCCGCCGAGAACCTGTGCGAGCTGTTCAGGCTGTCGACCGGGTTGCCTTGCGTCATCCTCCGCACATCGCGATTCTTCCCCGAGGACGACGACGATGCGGTTGCCCGGCAGGCCTACCAAGATGCGAACCTCAAGGCCAACGAATTTTTGCACCGTCGCGCCGACATCGAGGATGTCGTAAGCGCCCATCTGCTTGGCGCAGAGAAGGCCCCGGCGCTCGGCTTCGCGCGCTACATCATCAGTGCCACCACGCCCTTCACGCGCGATGATTTGGCCGAGTTGCGCGAAAACGCTCCGGCCGTGGTGAAACGATACGTGCCCTCGTATGAGGCCGAATATCGGCGCCGCGGATGGTCGATGGCGCCCTCCATCGATCGGGTCTACGTCAATGAACTCGCGAAAAGCCAGCTGGGTTGGCGGCCGCGATATGACTTCGCCAGCGTGATCGGGTACCTGCGTGCCGCACAGGATTTTCGCAGTTCCTTGGGCCGAGCAGTCGGCTCCAAGGGCTACCATTGATAGGCGTTTGTTAACAAAGTCGAATTATCCTTCGTCCGTTCATTAGGGATAGGCAATGCCGATTCACGATCATCAACCGTCATTGCGAGGACGCGCCTTTGTCTGGGGTGGCCTCGGGCTCGGACTATTGGTTCTTGCTGCACTCCTCACACGAGGATTTGGACTGCTGGGCGGAGCCGGCAAGGGGGCGGCGGAGCCGGAATTGATGGTCCGGAGCGGGGATAAGATCATCGTCCCCGAGGGCTCGGCACTGCGCAATCGGCTGACTGTAATGCCGGCGCCGGCGAAGCCAGTCAGTCCGCGGCTGATACTGCCCGCGATTGTCGAATCCGATCCCGCACGCACCGCTGCCGTGCTAACTCCCTTGAGCGGGCGGCTGATTGCGCTCAAAGTCGCGCTGGGCGATCGCGTGAAGCAAGGCCAGGTGCTGGCCGTCATCGACTCCCCGGATCTGGGACAAGCCTACGATGATGATGAAAAGGCGGCCGATACCCTGAAATTGACCGAAAAGAACCTGGGCCGCCAGGAGGCGCAGAACAAACTGGGTGTGGCCTCGGACCGGGACCTGGATCAAGCGAGAAGCGATCACGCTCAGGCAGCCGCCGACTACACGCGGACTCAAGCGCGCTTGAAAATGCTCGGCGCGGCCTCTGACAAAAGACATACGCCGCGCCTGTTGACGCTGACCGCTCCGATGAACGGCAGCGTCACCACCCTTGGCGTGGCACCCGGCAACATGATCAATGACCCGACGCAGTCGCTGATGACCGTCGCGGATCTGAGCACCATCTGGGTCACCGCGCTGGTTTCCGAAAATGACGTGGCGGCAGTCGCCAAAAATCAGGACGCGGAGGTCACTCTCACCGCGTATCCCGACAAGGTGCTGCATGGCAAGGTCTTGTTCGTCTCCGATGTGCTCGAAGCGGATTCGCGCCGCAACAAGATCCGCATTGCGTTCGCGAATGCCGACTATGCTTTGAAGCCCAACATGTTCGCCACCGTCAACCTGGCGGGACGCGAACAATCCTTGGTGGTGCTGCCGAGTTCGGCGCTGCTGATGAATAACGATCGCACCACCGTGTTCGTCGCCACCGCCCCCTGGACCTTCGAGCGCCGCACCGTTGATCCGCTGCTGGACGAGGGTCAGTCGGTGGCCATCCGTTCCGGCGTGATGGCCGGCGAGCAGGTGCTGGTCAAGGGCGGAATCCTGCTCAATGATTGATCAATTCGTCGGCTTCTGCCTGCACCGCCGGGTCGCGGTGTTCATTCTGGCGGCGCTGCTCGCCGGATACGGCGTCTATGCCTGGGAAACCTTGTCGGTCGAAGCCTACCCGGAACTCGGTGATGTCGCGGCGCAGGTGACCACGCAAGTTCCCGGGCTTGCCGCGGAAGAGATCGAACAACTGATCACCGTGCCGCTCGAACGCGAGATCAACGGTACGCCGGGATTGCTGCTGATGCGCTCGTCGAGCACGTTTGGACTGTCCTTGATCACCGTGCTGTTTCGCGACGGCTATGAAGACTATTGGGCGCGCCAGCGTTTGCTCGAACGCATCAATCAAGCGGTGCTGCCGCCCGGCGCGGCGCCGTCTCTTGATCCGGTGGCGGGCCCCGGCGGCGAGATATACCGCTACACACTTGAGTCCGACACGAAAAACCTCCAGGAACTATCGGAGATCCAGCGCTGGACGGTGATTCCGGCTTTGAAATCCGTGCCCGGGGTGGTCGATGACACCAATTTTGGCGGCTTCACCACCGAATATGAGCTCGATCTCGATCCCAAGCAGCTGCAGCACTATGGCTTGGGGATAACCGATGTCATCAACGCGATCAACAACAACAATACCAACGCGGGCGGCGGCCGCGTGTCCCGGGGTGATCAGAGCTATGTCATCCGCGGCGTCGGGCTGATTCACACTCTGGCGGAGATGGGGTCCATAGTCGTTACTCAGGTGGGCGGGACGCCGGTTCTGGTGCGCGATCTCGGCCGCACAACCTTGAGCCACCAAGAGCGCGAGGGCATCCTGGGGAAGGACAAGAATCCCGACACGATCGAAGGCATCGTGCTGATGCTGAAGTATCAAAATCCCTCGCAAACGCTGCAGGGCATCCACGCCAAGGTGGCTGAACTCAACGCCAAGCTTGCCGGCGCCGATGTGCGCATCGTGCCCTATATCGACCGCCAGGATCTGGTCAAGGCCACCATCCACAAGGTCGGCCAGACCATACTCGAAGGCATCACGCTGGTCTTTCTGATTCTCATTCTGTTTCTCGGCAGCCCGCGCAGTGCCTTTGTGGTGGCGGTCAGCATTCCGATGGCCCTGGTAGCGGTGTTCTCCCTGCTCAACCTCACCCATGTGTCGGCCAATCTGCTGTCACTGGGAGCGATCGATTTCGGCATATTGGTCGACGGCGCCATTGTCGTGACCGAGGCGGTGCTGCGCCGGCGTGAAGCGATGCCCGAGGAAGAACTGAGCGAAAGCGAGGCCAAGGCGGCGACGCTGCAAGTCACCCGCCCCATCTTCTTTGCCAGTCTGATCATCATCACGGCCTATCTACCGCTGTTCTCGTTCGAGCGAGCGGAGGCGAAACTGTTTACGCCCATGGCTTATACAATGGGCTACGCGCTATTCGGAGCGCTGTTGACGGCGCTCGCCTTGGTTCCGGGCCTGGCCTATCTGGCCTTCCGCAAGCCCGGCCGGGTGTATCAGAACCGCTGGCTGGAGCACGTGACGGTATTCTACGATCGCATACTCGCCATCTGCCTCGATCAGCCGCGGATCATTTATGGGGTGGTGATCTTCGCGCTGCTGACCGTGGTCGGCCTCGGGGCTACGGTGGGCCGCGACTTCCTGCCGGATCTGGATGAAGGAGCGCTGTGGCTGCAGGTGCAAATGCCCACCGGGCTCGCCTTGAACAAAGCGACCGACATGGCCAGCGATCTGCGGCGGGCCATCCTCAAGTATCCCGAGGTGTCCTATGTAGTGACGCAAACCGGGCGCAATGACGACGGCACGGATCCTTGGACCATGTCTCACATTGAAGCGCCGGTGGGCTTGACGCCCTATGACACCTGGCCCGCGGCAGAAACCAAGAAGAAGTTCGTGGATCGCTTCGCGGCCGGCTTGACCAAAGATCTTCCGGGCTATTCCATCGGCATCAGTCAGCCGATCATCGACGGCGTCAACGACATGATCGGCGGCGCGCACAGCCCGCTGGTGATCAAGATCTTCGGCGACGACCTGGATCAGTTGCGCGGCATCGGCGATCAGATCGTGAAAATCCTGTACGGCATTCAGGGAACGTCCAGCGCATCGGTATTCCAAGAACCACCGATTCCACAAATTGAGATAAAACTGGATCATGAAAAGGCCGCCCGCTACGGCGTAAACATGGTCGATGTGCAGAACGTGATCCAGACCGGAGTGGGTCAGGCGCCGGTCTCGACAGTCTATGTCGGAGAACGGACCTACCCGCTGACGGTACGTTTTGCCAAGGACGCCCGCAACTCTCCGGCCGCGCTCGGCAATCTTTTCGTGAACACCGCGAGCGGCGCGCAAGTGCCGCTGTCCGAGCTTGCCGACATCAGGGTGCGCGAGGGAGAGAGCACGGTGACCCGCGAAAACGGCCAGCGAAATCTGACGATCCGCATCGATAATCGCGACCGCGATCTGACCTCGTATCTGGCCGAGGCGCAGGCCAAGATCGGCGCCCACGTCCACTTCGACAAGAACAAGATCAGGCTGGAGTGGGGCGGGCAGTTCGAAAATCAGCGGCGCGCCGAGGCGCGCCTGCTCATCATCCTGGTTCTGGTGATGGGAATGATGCTGATCTTTCTCACCGTGGGCATCAAATCGTTTCGCCAAGCTCTGCTGATTTTGGGTGTGGTGCCGCTCGCGACCCTGGGCGGACTGATCTCGCTGCACGTCACCGGACAAAACTTGAATGTGGCAAGCGGCGTGGGCTTCATCGCGCTGTTCGGGGTGGCCGTGCAAAACGGCATCATCATGGTGTCGAACCTCAATCGCATGCGAAAATCCGGACTGGAACTGCACGAGGCCATCATGAAGGGCGCGACCGAGCGCCTGCGGCCGGTGTTGATGACAGCGACGGTGGCGACCCTGGGTATGCTGCCCGCTGCCATCCACACCGGCGTGGGCAGCGACGTGCAGCGCGGGATTGCCACCGTCGTGGTCGGCGGCCTGGCAATTTCCACGTTGCTGACTCTGATCGTTCTGCCCTCGATGTATCACGTCATCGAACATTGGGCCGAACAGCGCCACGGCGAAGCGCGGTGGGGCCGGTGATTTCCTCCCGGCTCATCGTGGCTGCTGCCCTCATCGCGAGCCTCCCGGCCTGCGCCGTCGGCCCGAATTTCAAGCGCCCCGCTGCGCCGACCGCGACGGGCTACGGCAGCGCGCCCGCGCAAGGAGAAACCGTCTCAGCCGACACCGCCGCAGGCAGCGCGCAGCGCTTCGTCGCCGCCATGGATATTCCGGGCCAGTGGTGGACTCTGTTCCAATCGCCGAAGCTTGATCATGTGGTCGAGCAAGCTCTCAAGGGCAATCCCGACGTCGGCGCCGCCCAGGCGGCGCTGCGCCAGGCGCATGAGTTGTATCTGGCGCAGTGGACCAGTTTCTTTCCGACCGTCCAGGGGAATTTCAGCGGCACTCGCGCCAAGAACGCCCTCGGCAGCATCGCCAATCCAACCAGTCTTCCGCAAACAAACCCCTACTACAATTTGTACACGGCCCAGCTGACCGTAAGCTATCTTCCCGATGTCTGGGGCGCCACCCGCCGGCAGGTGGAAATCGCCAAGGCGCAGGCCGAGAGCACCCGCTTCCAACTCGAAGCCACCTACCTGACCTTGAGCAGCAACGTGGTCGTGACCGTGGTACAAGAGGCTTCGCTGCGCGGGCAGATCAGCGCGACGCTGCGCGCGCTCGAGCTG
>DATMKO010000059.1:0-2885 GCA_035571175.1 Steroidobacteraceae bacterium
TCGACGATCTGGTCGCCAACCTGCTCAAGGCGTATGCCGCGAGCATCGAGCAACTGACCTGGATGAGCCCGGCCACCAAGACCGAAGCGCTGGCGAAACTGCGCAAGATCAATGTGAAGGTGGGCTATCCCAAGCACTGGCGCGACTACTCGAAGCTGGCGATTTCCCCGACCGATCTCCTCGGCAATGTGCTGCGCGCGCAGGAGTTCGAAACCGCCCGCAAGCTTGCACAGTTGGGCGGTCCAATCGATCGCGATGAATGGGGAATGACGGCGCCGACGGTCAATGCCTACTACGATCCGACACTGAACGAGATTGTATTCCCGGCGGGCATATTGCAGTTGCCGGTATTCAATCCGCAGGCGGACGACGCCTTCAACTACGGCGCGACCGGCGCGACCATCGGACATGAAATCAGCCACGGCTTCGACGACGAGGGCAGCCAATTCGACAGCGACGGCAATCTGCGCGACTGGTGGACGCCTCAGGACCACGCGAAATTCAAGGCCAAGACCGATAAATTGATCAAGGAATACAGCGCATTCGAGCCCGTGCCGGGTTTCCATGTCAATGGCGAGCTCACACTCGGCGAAAACATCGGCGACATCGCCGGCATCGAGATCGCCTACAAGGCCTATGTGGCCTCACTCAATGGACGTGCGCCGCCGGTGATCGACGGCATGACGGCGGACCAGCGTTTCTACCTTGGCTATGCGCAGAGCTGGCTCGGAAAGCAGCGCGACGCGGCCACGATCGCGCAGCTTACATCCGATCCGCATGCTCCCGAGAAATACCGGGTGAACGGAGTGGTGGTGCACATGCCGTCTTTCTACGGCGCTTTCGCGGTCGCGAGCGGGGACAAGATGTACATCGCCCCCGAGGAAAGGGTGACCTTATGGTAATGTCCCGGCGAATGTTCGCGGCGGCAATCTGGTGCGCAGGCGCGCTGTCCGGAACATCGGTCTTTTCACAGCAGCTCAGGGATGCGCCCGCCGCGGTAACCATGCAGCTAAATAAAATTGGCGCCGTTAAATTGATCATCGGCGACGTCAAGCAGAATCAGGCCTACTTCGAGAAAATGCTCGGCATGAAGGAGGTCGACCATTTCAGCGACCCAGCCGTCTACGATGAACCCATCATGGGATACGAGGACGGCGCGCGCCTGGCCCTGTTCTCACCCAAGGCGGAAGCGCCGCTCAAGAAAAGCGCGTTTCCGGTGGCGCTCATATACACGCCGGATTGGGAGGCGCTGGTCAAGCGCATCCAAGATGCGAACTATCCGGTGCAGAAATTGGATCCGGCGCTGTCGGGCAGCCTGAAAATTGCGATTGCCCGCGATCCCAGCGGTAACGCCCTCGAATTGTTTTCACGGCCGGGCAAGTGGGAAGTGGGCGGCTCGAAATTGATCGTTGACGATCGCCAAAAGGCGGAAGAGTTTTACAAGGCAATTTTCGGCGCGACTCCCGGTCAACGCTTCAAGACCTCCAGCTACGATGAAGTGCTGATGAATCTCGGCGGCGGCCCGTTTCTCGCCCTGTTTCAACCGTTGGCGGAGGCGCCGCTGCCAAAGAGCAAGTACCCGGTGGTGGCCATCTACACGCTGGAGTTCGAAGCGGTTTTAAAGCGCGTGACGGATGCGGGATTCGGCTATCGAGAGGTTGCGACCGGGAGGCCCGAGCTGCGCATCATCGTGGCGAAAGACCCCGCGGGCAATGCCGTGGAAATCATTCGTCGCGCGCCGGCCGCGGCACAGGCACCGTCAGCCGCGGCACAGGCACCGCCCGCCGCGGCGAAGTAGTCAATTCCCAAAATTGCGCGTCCGCGGGTAACCCTCCTCCACTTGTATCCCCAAGCTGTTGATGGCCATGGCAGTCATCGCATAGCCGCCGACCGTGTAGATGATCTCGATCATCCCCGCAGTGTCGTAATGCTGCGCCAGGGTTTTCCAGGTTGCCGCGGAGATCAACGCCTCGCGGCGCAGCTCGTCGGCCGCCTGCAGCAGCGCCCGCTGTTCATCGCTCCAATTCCCGGCGCGCGGTCCTGAAGCGACGCTCGCGATCTCCGCCTCCGTGAAGCCCGCATCGCGGGCAAAAACCACATGGTGCGCCCATTCGTATTCCGACTTCGCGAGCCACGCCGTGCGCAGAATCAGCAGCTCGCGCGTCTGCGGCGGCAGGCGCGAATCGCGCTGTATATAGCTGCCGAAGCGCAGGCGCGGCTCGTAGAAGCGGGTGTGAACGACCAGAGTGGCGTACAGATTCGGCACCTTGCCGTCGCGCATTTGCGGCGCAACCAGTTGACGCTGCTCTTGGGTCATGGTCTCCAAGGTCAGCGGCTTCAAGCGCGCTGCCCTGAGCCGCGGCACCTCGGGCGTGGCCGCCGGCAGCGGCAGCTTCAGATCGGTGGGAATGCGCTCCTGCAATTCCGGATCGAGTTGCACGCCGAGGGTATTGAGCGCCATCGACACCAATTGATATTGACCGGCGGTGTAGATGGCATCGATGGTCTGCTCCACCGAATATCTTGCGCGCAGCGCCGCCCAGGTGGCATCGCTGATTTCGGTGTCGTAGCGCAACTCGTCGGTCATGCGAATCAAGGTGCGGTCAAAGTCGGTCAAGCTTGGGGCCGCCGCGCCAGCCGCGATTGCGCGCACCTCGACGTCGGTCATATTCGCGGACGCCTTGGCGATGCGGGCGTGCTGCGACCACTCATATGGCGCCTGGCACAGCCATCCCATGCGCAAGATGATGATTTCTCGATCCCGCGGCGGCAGAGTCGAGGCATTCAGCAGGTATTGTCCCAGGCCGCTCCAGCGCTCAAAGAGCTCGGGATCATGCGCCAGCGTCTTGAAAACGTTGTAGTCCGGACGGTTGGCCAGCATCTTT
>DATMKO010000060.1:0-2606 GCA_035571175.1 Steroidobacteraceae bacterium
CGAAAGCTGGCCGCATTCCAACGCGGCTGCGCTGACGCTGCGCTCGCGTTGAAACGCTATGCCTCGATCAAAGATCAATACCACCAGTGCCCAGCCAATCCCCTGCACAGTATCGACAGATAGAAACCACGGCGGGCAGCACCACCACCGTCCAGCCACGGGCAGAGCAAATTAGGTACTGCGAGCGCATGCGAGGCGTTCGGTAATTCTCAACTGCCGCATCGGTCGCCGCTTTCGGCTGATGATCGCCACGGCGATGGACTTCATCACCGATAATGCGATTGCGCCCGAATGACGCGGCATCTGTTTCTATGTCTGTTGGTCTTTCCCGCTGAAATGCCTGTTTTTCGCGGTTATTGGCGTCATCTCATGGTCTGTCGCCTATCTGGGAAGACTGTGGGAAGACGGCCACGAATGGCCGGCATCGGCATCAGCGCCATTGCGCGAGTCATCCGTAGCGGCGCCATTGCATTGAGCGCCGTTCCGCACCCCTCACACGAAACACGCACCAGCGGCCACGCTGACTCGATTGCGGGGCATCCGGTGTGATCAGCAACCCTTTATTATCCGCGCCCGCGCGCGCCGCGCCCTCGACCATCCCCGGCCGCCTGGCCCTCCTCAAATCGAGTGCGGGGCGGGTGCCGGGGAAAAAATGCGTCGCGAGGCGCGGCTCGACCCTCGTCCAAAGATGCCGGACCAATTGATTTTGGGGCTGTTTTTCCTACGAACCGCGCGGCATTCCGCTTGAGTTGGCGCGGCGGATGGCGGTTTTCCAGCGAGATTTTCCGGTTTGCATTTCCAAATAGTTTTGGCGCCGCTCTGGTTGCAATTCTGGACCAAATAAACCGTGCCCCACCTGACCGTGCGTTGCGCGCTAAGTCAGGGCGGCGCCAGACTGCGTCATGATTTGCAGGGTGAAACTTTGAGGACGGCAATGGCATCGCAGGAACAACACCGCGATCAGATCACGATTCCGGTCCCTGCCGAGTTGCGGCGAGCGATTGAGCGGGCTGCGGCGGCGGAGGATCGAACGATGGCGGGCTTTATCCGCAACCGGCTCCGTCGTGCGCTCGAGCAGAACAGCGAGGCCGCGGCATGACCGCCAAGCAGCACATCACAAAATTTGCCGGGCTCGGCACAAATCGGGTGGCTGGCTTGCAGTCTCGGAAGCTTCAACGGCTTCAGGGATCGTTCGGCGCGGCCAATCGCGGGCGGCGGATCGTCGATCCCGACGAAATCCGCAGGATCCACAATCAACTCCGCCAAGAAGGGAAAATCCAATGAACGACGACGATCAGGCTGTGACCGAGGCAATGCCGGCACCACCGCAGGCGGATCCGCTTGAACTGCTGGGCTCAATGTTGACCATGATTAATTCCGCCCGGCAGTGCGAGAGGCGCGTTCGTGAAATCCGGCGCGAGACGGCGGCAGCAGTGGCGGCCAAGGCCGAGCTGGCAACCGGCCATGCGGAGCTTGCGACGGCGCGCGCGGCCTTTGAGCAGCACAAGACGGCGGAGCTCGCGAGAATCCAAACGAAGGCCGACCGCGTCCAGGCGCGTATGGATGCGGCGGCCCGTAAGGAGTACGGCATCGCCGAGCGCGAGCAGCGCATTTACAAGCTCGAGCAACGTTGGAAATTCGTTGACGAGGACGAACAGGTCCGCTCGGGCTTCCGTGAGCCGGAGAATGGCACGGCGCTTGAGAAGGCCCAGCGCGCCTACGGGATCGACCAGCCCCAGGACGACGACGAGGGCCGACAGGAAATCTACCCAGATCCCGATTTCCAAAACGGAATGCCGCCTGATGTGACGTTGGAGCATTCCCGGTCGCGGCCGGCTCGGTCACAGCGTGCGAGGGCTGGGCAATGAGCGCCGTACCGCCGCCCGAAGTCGCCGCGGCCGCCAAAGTCGTCGACGATTGGCTGAAAGGTGCGCCGTCAGTCACTGCCGGCGGCGCTAATGTGCAGCGGCCTGAAACCGCCTCCGAGCGTTTTGCGCGGCTGCCGCGTTCGGACAAACCGGTGCCGCAGCCGGCGTGGAAAGACCCGCGAGAATAGGAGCAATCATGGACAGCAAAATAGACCACAGCGCAAATAACATCGCGGATCAGCGCGGCCCTTACGCCGCGCCGTGCGCTGTCGGCATTTCGCCGGATGTACGGGCCGATCTTCCGAAATTGGGGAATGAAAAGCGCCAACGCGTTCTGGATGTGGTCGAGCGCAAATGAGCAGCGCGGGCGTGACCATTTCGGACGATGTCGTCTGCTCTTCGGATGTTATTTCGCCGGCGACGAAAGTGCTGGCCACAACGCCACACACATTCATTAATCCGCCGGCTGCATCTCGAGCACGGGCATGTCTGCCGGCAACGCTCGTTGTGCCAGCCAGCGGCTGCGGCTATCTAACACAATCCTGCGCCATCTTTGCCGCGTTCACGACGCCGCCGACCACGTCGAGAAAAGTTATTATCAATACATTAGTGAACGCGCTATTGAACGGCAGCACGGACACGTGGGACAAAATGGACGTGCTTTATGTCATGGCTGCGGCAG
This sequence comes from Steroidobacteraceae bacterium, assembly GCA_035571175.1. Classification (GTDB taxonomy): domain Bacteria; phylum Pseudomonadota; class Gammaproteobacteria; order Steroidobacterales; family Steroidobacteraceae; genus Bog-1198. The sequence continues at coordinate 2,551 of DATMKO010000060.1, forward strand.
ACAGCCAAGCGGCGTCGATAAACTGGAAGAACCCCGGCACGACGACGTTGGCCAAC
>DATMKO010000061.1:0-30235 GCA_035571175.1 Steroidobacteraceae bacterium
AGGGCCCGGCTACGGTCGGTGCGCGCCGCGCCCGCGGCGCGATCGGCGGCGATGATCTCCCTCAGCCAATAATCGCGGCCGCTGTAGTCACCCGCCTTTGCCGCCATCGCGCTCAATTTGCTGCGCGCCTCGATGGCAGGATTCAAAGGCTGAGGGAAATGCTTCACGAAGGCCTCGAGCATGGTGCGCGCCTTCGCCGAATTGCCGGCCTTGTCGTAAAGACTCGCCGCCTGCACGGTGGCTTCGCGCTGCACGTCAACCGATTCCTGCGGCGATGCCGCGATGAGTTCGAATTCGGCGGCGGCTTCGCCGGGGTGATTCGATTCCGAATAAGCCACTGCAAGATTCCTCGTGACATCCGCCTGCAGCGGGCTTTGCGGAAAGTTGCGGCGGAACCCTTCCAGCACGGGGATGGCCCGGTCCCATTGTTTTTCTTTGATGAGCAGCGCCGCGGCATCGAAGTCGGCATTCGCCCGGACTTTCGATGTGGGTGCCAAACTGGCCACGCGCAGGAAATCATCGACGGCCGCCGCGCTGTCGCCCGCCTTGCTCTTCTGTTCTCCTTGCTTGTAGATCGACGCGGCAAGCCGCTCCACGATGACCGCTCGCTCCGGATCGTTGGGCGCCATCAGGGCCTGCGCATGCGTATAGCCCGCCTCGGCCTTGTCGAATATGCCCTGGTCGAAATTCGAGTTGGCGATCACCGTCCAGGCGATGCGTTGTTTGCCCGCATCGACTTGCGGCTGCTTCGCAAGCAATGCTTCCGCCGCGGACGTCGCGCGCAGATAGTCCTTGGCGGCATATAGTTCGGTGGCCGCGCGAGTCAGCACTTGGGCACTTTCCGGGTGAGCGGGAAATGCCGCGGCGAATCGCAAAGAACTGTCGAGAGCCTTGAGATGCAGCGCCGCCTTGGGCTCGCCCGACAGCGTCTCTTCCTGCTTGCCGTAGGCGATGATCGCCGCGTATCCCGCCGCCGCGGCTTTTTCATTATTGCCGTAGTGGTAGGCAGTGCTTTCATATTCCTGGGCGGCATCCAGATATTGCCGGCTCTCGAACAACGTGTCGGCCAGAAGATAGTTGGTGACCGCGGAATTCGGATCGTCAGGCCATGATCTCAAGTAGCTGCGATACCATTTGGCTGCCTCTTGGTAATCCGCCACATCCTTGGTGCGCTGCGCCTGGGCGTGATAGTACTGCGCCACGTCCTTGAGATTGGTCTGCAATACCGCGACGACTTTCGGTTCGTTCTTTGGGTCGCGTCCCTGCCAATACGGCGTACCGAAACTGTAGTTCTGCACGAATTCCCTCTTGCCCTGCAGAACCAGCTGCGGGAAGCCGCCTTTGGAGTACGCTTCGATCGCCTGCATTTCCAGGAGCGGCGCCTTTTCATTGTTGCGGTCCTGCGAGACGAAGGCGCGGTAGCTGTCGGCGGCATCCGTCCAGCGCTCCTTCTCCATGTACAGATCGCCCAAGCGCGCATACATGAGGTACGAGTACGGGCGGGACTTGTGGCGCTTGATGAACTCATCGATGGTCTTGGGTCCATCGAGGTAGGAGTAGGTGATCGACATCACTCTGAAGGTATCTTCGACCAATTCGCGATTGGCCCGGGTCAAGGTATCGATCTCGATCAGCTTGTTTGGATCATTTTTGGCAACCAGTTCCGAATCGAGCACGCCGGCAAAGGAATCCAGGCTGCGCTCGTTCTCGCCCTGCTTGAACAACGACCAGCCATGTTTGTAAAGACTCTGGTTATAAAACGCGGACGAGGAACCGATTTTGATCACTGACTCGTAGGCGGCCTGCGCCTTCGGATACGCCTTGTCGGTGAATAGAATCTCGCCGCGGCGAAACTGCGCCTCGTCGATGAAGCGGCTGTTGGGATATTGCGCCACCAAGCGGTCCAGGGAGGCAAGTCCCTTGTCGGGTTGCGCGTTCAGTTCGTAGGCGCGCGCCAGCTGGTACAGCACCGAGTCGTTGCGCTCGTATTTCGGATATGCCTTCAGCAGCGCGGTATACAAATGAATGGCTTCGGTTGCGCGTAGGCCTTCGTTGGTGGCGAGTTCCTGCGCGATGCGCTCGGATTCCGAGCTTTCCAGGTTCAAGTCGCCGAGCCGGCGCAGCGCCTCGGCACGCAGCGCGGCATCGCCCGCGTTCAAATCGAGAAAGCGCTTGTAGCTCTCCATGGTCTTGGCGGCATCCACGTTCTTCGGCGGATCGGTATTGACGTCGATCGGCTGATTTTCGAGGTCCTTGATCGTCGCGGGGGGTTTCTGGGTCGCCGCGCCCGAATACGCCGCTCCAAAAGCCAGCACGGCCAGTATGGCGGCGCCGCATGTCAATTGTGAGACCGAAGCCATCACGGTTTGGCCTTCGGCGCATTCGATGCGCGATCATAGATCGCGGCCAATTCGTAGCGCGCCTGGATTTGGTAGGCCTCGATGCGCTGTTTTTGACCTTCGAGCTCCTGTATGGCGAGCACTTGCAGGAATCGGTTCTGCCTCTCCGACACATCGGCCAGGCGCTGCTGCAGATCATCGATGCGGCCGCGTACATCCGAGACACGCGATCCGTACTCGCCGGTGGTCAGCGGCGTACCCTCGCGAGCCTGCTTGACCAGCACGGCGCGCTTTTGCGTCTCCTTGAGTATGCCCTCGAGTTCCTTGACCGAGCGCCGTTCATTCCACACCCTCGCTTTGAAGCTCTCCGACAGGCGCCAGTACATGACTCCCTTCATCAGGCGATGCTTTTCGCGCATCTCCGTCAACTCCGGATCGTCCGGGTGCGCCGCGAGATAATCCTCGATGCGCTTCAATCGCGCCCAGGTTTGCTGCTCCTCGGGCGTGCCCAAAGCCGCCACGTCATTGGATTTCTCGATGTCGTTGATGCGCGATTCGAAATCCACGCGTTGCCGGGTCAAGCCGTCGAGATCGGTGGCGCCCAAGACCGCGTCAGCCTTCGGAACGCGTTGCGTATAGGCCGCCTGGCGGGTATCCAGCATGTCGTGAAAGGCTGCGATGTCATCGTGCCAGGCGTCCAGATTGCGGCTCATGAAATTGAGTTCGCGATAATTCTTCAAGCCCTCCTGAAATTCATTGCTCGCCAGGAGTGCGTACAGGTAGCGCGACTCGGGAGCATCGGGCACGCTGGTCAGCTGCCAGTACCAGGTCAGCGTGTCCTTCTTGTCGTCGTTCAGCAGGCGGTCGAGCATCTTGCCGCTGCGAATCTGTTCGATTGAGTCGTCAATCAGCTTCAATTCGGAATCGAAGGATGCAATCGCCGACTCGTAGCCTTCGGCGGCCTGCCCGGTGGCGGACAATTGCAAATATGCATAGGGCACGGTGAGAAAGGACTCTTGAACCGCCGAGTCCAGCAAGCTGCGCTTGCGCAATGCAACCCATGGCACCAGCGCGCGCTTGAATTCGCCCATGCCGGCGTCCGCCCAGCCGACTCCGAGCAGCGCCTTGCTTGAGTACGGGCCTTCGAGCCGGATTCGCTGCAGGATGGGCCTGGCTTCAGCCGCCCGCTGCGCCTGCAGCAGCGCAAACCCGAGGGCGAGATTTGCCTTGTCCTTCAGCGCCAACAATTCCGGGCTGCGCGTCTGCATGGTGCCGACCCGATCAAGATACCTGGCGGCGTCGGCAAGCCGCTCCTTGCGCACCAAAGCTATCCCTAAGTTGAACTGTGCATACGCGGTCCAGTCCGGCGCACCGTGCCAATTGCTCAAGGCGGCAATCGCCTCGTCATAGCGCCCCTGCTTCATCATCAATTGCGCGATCAGCATGTAACGTTCGGCGTTGATGCGCGGATCCATCTTGTCTGAGACCTGCCGCAGCGCGCGCTCCGATTCCTCCAGGTAGCCGCGCTGATACCAGACTTTTCCCAAATAAAACCACGCCCGGTTGCGCACCGCTTCGGAGGTGTTTTGTTTGAGCAAGGCCTCGAAGATCCTGCCGGCCTCCACGTGCTGGCCCAGCGACAGGTACAAACCACCGAGCAGCAATTCCGCTTCGCCTTCGGTGTGCGGAATCCGGTTCTGTTCGCGCGCCGCGAGCAGACGGGTAATCGAATCGAAATAATCATCCTGAAAGAAATAAAACAGCACATCGCCGTATTGCAGATCCTGCACCACATGCGGCGGCAAACCGTTGGGATCCGGCTTGACGTTTTTCGCCGGCGCGGACGCCAGCGGCAGCGCCAGCAGCAGCCCGCCGAGGATCAGCGGCCGACGTCTATTAATAACGCGCTGCACGCATCATTCCCAGTCTTTGATCATGAACTCAGGTTGATGCTTGGGAACACGGTCGGTGATCTTCAGCTCCAGATACTTTGCACCGACGCCCTTGTCGAAACTGATGGTGGCGCCGCGCTTGTAGGCGCGCTCCACCGGACCCTTGCCGGTAAAAAACGCCACCAGTTCATGTTTGCCGACCTTCAAATTGCCCAAATAAATCTGCTGCACTCCGCCCTTGAGCAGTGCATCGGCTTCGCGCGCGGTGTACAGATAATTCTTCACTTCCTTGTTGTCGATCTTGACGGTCACCGAATCCAGCGCGAAGAACGTGCCTACGTCCATCGATATGTAGAGCGCGACCTGGGTATTGGCGGGAAACAGCAGTTCTTCTTGCAGAACGAACAGGTCCTTGTTGAGGTCAATGACGTCCTTTTTCAGACTCTGCACTTCCTGATCCAGGGTCTTGAGTTCGGCCGGCGGCGCATCCGGGGCTGCGGCAGCTGCCGGCGGCGCGGAATCGCTCCCCGGCGTTGGGGCGGCAGCGGCCGGATTTTGCTCGCTCGGCGCAGCTGCCGGCGGCGTTGCCGGAGCCGCAGCTGCGGGGGCCGCCGCGTTCGCCGCCGACGCGCCTGCGGCCATCCACGCCGCCGACAGCACGCCGAAAACCATGATCGACACAACCCGGACTTTAAGATTCATAACTGGCCTATCGTTTACTCGCGCAGCAATTCGCGAATTTGATCAAGAAAAATGCGCTCATCACCGCGCTTGAAGCCGACAATCGAATAGCGCACCACGCCGGCGCGATCCACCAGGATCGTCATGGGCATTTTTTGCAGCAAGTAGTCTTTGCCGATTTCTGATCCGGTATCGAACAGGATCGGATATGACACTCCCATCGCGACCGCGAACTCCTGCGCACGGCGCAGATCCTCGTCGACCGACACGCCGATCACCACGAGTCCGGCGCGCTGGTAGGTGGTGTTGATGCGGTCGAGCGCCGACATCTCCTGCCGCGAATCGCCCGCCCAGCGCGCCCAAAAATTAACCAGAACCACCTGGCCGCGATACTCGGACAAGCGCAAATTTCTGCCATCCAGTCCACGCAGCACAAAATCCGGCGCCTCCTTGCCCACCATGGTCGGCGCGGCCGCAAGCGAGGAGCCGGCCATTGCGGCGCCGAGGATCAGGCAGCCGAGGAAGAATGCTCTACGCATGCGGTGCTAAATTCAAGCTGACGCCGAAGCGCCGCGATTCATCAATCACGCTGGTAACCCCGCTGTCCTAGGAACACCCCGTAGACCGGAAGCTTTGCGCCCTCGCCTTTCAGCGAGTTTGCCCTGATCAGACCTTATGCAAAATCGCACAATGCGAGCCGCAGTGTCAACGCAGCGGCAGCGGCTTCACTGGATTTCTGTATGACTTGGCGCACATTCATGGAATTTCATTGCGATGCTGCTCTCGTGACATGCCACGCACCGCTCGAGGCGCACAATGCAAGCGGCTTGCTACCCCGCATCACTGCTCGATGTGTTGTCTCTGGATTGAGACAGACCTGCGCGGAAAGCGCAGGTCTAAAAGCCAAGGGTCCGACGTCAGCCGGACCCTTGTGTTGCAGATCACATTCCTAGGCAACTAATCCATTGACGAGACCGGCCAGCGGTTGCCATGCAACCAGCGGTTCGAGCGCGGTGCCGCTGCCCAGGGTGTTGTTCAAGTTCGGCGCGGGCCACAGTGTCGGCCACGCGGATATCGCGTTGGCACTGTGCAGCGCCATGTAGTTGAGCACCACCATCTGCACCAGGTTGGGTACGTTGTTGCCGGCGGGGCTGCCGGTGGTGTTCTGCGAACCGTCGGGATTGAAGTTGCCGATCTGCAAACTCATTTCCGGATTGGATTGCGCGGACACCGCCCTTCCCGCGGGATTGAAGACCAGGAAATAGGTCGCCGCGACGCTTTGGTTGTCGGCCGTCCAGACGCCCTTGCCGCGCCCGCCAACGGAGTTGTCGATCATGCCGTTGCTGGCGAGCGAGCCGTCGCTGAATACATAGATCATCACCGGTTTGCCCACGCGGTTGGCATATTCCAGAACCGCGCCGATGCAATTGCCCAGGTTCAAATCCTTGGCCTCACCGTCCATGCGGTTGCCGCTGTGATAGTCGAAGCCGCCCATTTCGATGGTGCCGGCGGCGGCATTGCCGTCGATCACGAGTTTCATGACTGCCGCGGTCGCTTGATAGGACGAGTTGGCCTGGTATTCGGCCGTTTGGAAGATGCCGCTGGCGCCCACGATGTTCGGATCCACGTCGGGATTCACGGCGGACGGACTGTTGTACTTGTCGACGATGTAGGCCGACTTCGTATAGCCGCAGGCCTCGATTCCGGCCGACCCGATTGCTGCGGTATTCAATGCCGCATTATTCGGATACGCCGTCACCACGCCGTACTTGGCATCGCTGATGCGCTTCATGGACTCCAGCACATTGGTGACGTCGGAAGAATTGGGCAGCAGCGTGCTCAACTGTCCGGTGCTGACCAAACCCTTGCTGTCCTGCGAACTGGAGATTTTGGTCGGCGTCGCCGACGGGATGACCATGGTGGGCGGTGACATGGAGTTGCCACCCGACATGGAACTATCCGTGCCGATGAGATTCAGCAGGCCGCCGCGCGCGCCCGCTTGATAGATGCCGTACATCGGGTTGTGCGGATTGGTATTGGTATCGTTTTGCGACAGCGCAGGAATGATCGTGCCGGTCGTGCCCGCCATGGCCGCGGCGCTGGCCCGCAGCTTCATGCCGCGCAAATGCGCGCTGTCCGAGTGATAGCGCAAGCCGAAGCTCGCGTCGACGAAACTACCCGAGGCGCTGGCATTCGGCACCATGGTTCCGGGCAGTCCCAGTTTGCTGTAGCCTGCGACCGAGAGGAAATCCAGCTGCCCGGCAGGACCGCCGACCAGCACATTGGATCCGGCGATATTGCCGCCGCCGGCGAGGTCGAAGCAGATGAACGGGATCTTGCCGGCGCCGGTGGTGATGTTGCAGGCGGTTACCGCGGCCTGGATATCCGCAGCGAGCGTCGCGCGAGCAGATCGCGGGTAGGCCAGCATACCGGCCAGCGTCGGTGCGACCACCGTCGCCGCGCCGGTGATGAAGCCCTGCGCGAGGAACTCGCGGCGCGTGCGTGGCCGTGGGTGATCCTGGTGACGGAACGGCCCGTTGGTACCCGCCGTAACTGATTTCTTGCTCATAAGTTTAAGACCTCTTCCGTCTTGCTTAGTAGATCAACATGTCGGCGCTGCCGAAGGCCGTCGCGCAGGCCGCGGCGGTGACCGCCTGTACCCGTGCGGTGGTCGTGCAAGCGGTGCTGCTGCAAAGATTGGTTATCAACTTGTCGAGCTCGCCGCTGGCTCCTGTCATGGTCGAGGCCGCCGGCTGGCTTTGCAGACCGCTGCCGAGCACCTTGGCCGCGAGCGGGCCGGTGACCGAGTCGATACCGGCCTGCGTCCCGAACAATCCAGCACTCAAGGTCACGCCCGGGAACATGGCCGAAACCAATGCCGGGTTGTTGACCATTTCATTGCAGTACTGGATGGCGATCTGCGCGATGCCGACCTGTTGCGCCGAGGAGAAGCTCTCCAGCGTCGGAATCGCCGGCAGCTGCTGCTGTACGGCCTGATATGTCGCGACCACGTTCGGATCCGAAGTCGCCACGCCCGTGAGCGCCGACAGCGTCGAATTGACCGATGCAAAGGTCTTGATGCCGATATCGGCGACCACCGGACCCGGCGAGGGCGCCGGCGCGGTCGGCGTCGGCTCGACCACCACATCGGTCTGGCTGCCCAGCACGTCGAAGGTAAGGAAGAACTGGTCGCTGGCAGGCCCGCTCTGCAGCGCAATCACGGTGCCGATGGGCGACAGCACCTCGCCCGTTGGCGTGTAGTTGGCCGCAGTCACGGTGGTATTCAGCGGTATGTAGGCCTGGCCCACTGACGGGATCGTGCCGTTCAAGCCGATGCGTATGCCCTGCACCGGAATGCTGGGCAGGTTGGCCGAGGTAACCGTCGGATCCAGCGAGATGAAAGTCGGCTGGTAGAACAGGTAGCTGTAGCTGTCGTACTGGCTGACCGTGAACATCACATAGGACTGCGACACGTTGGTGACGCTCGCCACATTGAACAGCATGTAGTAGCGCTCGCCAACGCCCGCGTTGAAGTTCTGCATCACCTGCGCAGCCGACATGGCGCGGCTATGGATGGCGACGAACTTGATGAGTCCCGTCCAGGACCGATCGCCGGACACGCCATTGCCGAGCACCAGCGCGAAGGTGCTGTCCCAGTTGGAGATGGTGCCGCCCTTCTGTGCATCAGCCGGACCGACGTTCACGCCGTTGACGTAGATCATGCGGCCGTTGACCGGATCGTACGTCAGCACCACGTGCTGCAAAGACGCCTGCAAAGCCATGGCAGCATTCGGAGTCTGCAGCTGCGGCATGCCGGTCAGCGCCGTTGTCGAGGCGCGCATCAGGAAGTCATAGTCCTGATTGGTTTGACCCAGCGTGAAGTTACGCGTGGTGTCACCGCCCTCATAACTGACCATGTAGGAATTGTCGACCGCCACCACCGCGGGCGCCACCCAGGCCTCGACCGAGAACTCGCCCGTCGCCTGGATGAGATTGTAAAGCTTCGAGCTCGAGGCGGTCGTGGCCTGCGCCTTGCCGCCGCTGCCGACATTGATACCCCAACCGCCGGCCAGGGTGACGTTGCCCGAGATCGTGAGATCCGCAGACGGGTCGATGCCGCTGGTGTCGAACGTGGTGTTGTTGACGATCGACTGGAACTCGTACTTGGCGATCGTGTCGGCATCGTAGCGGCTCGCGCCGCTGGCGATGGTGCCCTGCGTGAGCGTTATCGCCTTGCTGACGACCAGATTAGGATCGATGTTGGACGGGGTCAGCATTTGCGCGAATGCCTGAATCTGCGCCAGCATCTGCGCTGCATCGGAAGCGCAGTTGTCCCAACAGTTGTGGTTGTCGGTAAGCAGCCGCTGATACAGGCGTGAATTCACGCCGCACGACAAGGGAGTCGTGGTGCCGTTGCTGTTGCCGGCGACGAACGGACTGCAGCCGGTGAAGTCGATTTTCGGAATCGCTGCCGGATAAGCAATCAACAGATTGGGATCGGCGTGATACGGCTGCTGCTCCACGGAAGGATCGGCCGTCGTCGAATGGCAGCGCACACAGTACTTGCTGGTCAGCGTGTACACCGTGTTCTGGTAGTCGGTGTAGGACGCCGGGAAGTTCAGGCTCTGTCCGACGGTTTGCACCGGCGGCGCCACCAATTGCACCGTGGTTGAGGAGGTGGCTCCCGTGGCATTGGCCCAGTTGGTGATCCAAGTGGTCAAAATCTGGCCGCAGGCGTTAGGGTCGGCGAGCCAGCAGTTGTGACCGCCGCTCACCTTGATAACCATGGTTGACTGCGAGGGTTGCGCCAGGTTGACGACGGTGTTGGCCTGCACGTAGGCGAGATTCACATCGTCGCTGCGCGCAAAATTCGGCATCTGCGCCGGGGTGGTGGCGTTGTGGCACTGTCCGCAGCGGTTTTGCACGCGGATGTTGTTCCACAGATTGATTTCGAACGCCTGGACGTCCGCCGTCGCCGGCGCAGGCCCCGTGTAGGTGCTCGCCGTTGCCGTCTGCGAGGGCGCAACGTTGGCCACGGTTGGAGCGCCGGCGCCGCCGCAAGCGCTTAAGGCGAATGACGCTGCGAGAGCGATCAAGCCGGTAATGCGTGTAGCGTTCATGCTCAATTCCCCATGCAGTAAGCGGCGCCTTCAGCGAAGGGTTGCCGCAGCGAATAGTTGTGCGCTTGGAACGAAGTGATCATCGAATTGATCTGAGTGAAGTCGGCGGCGGAATTCGGCGCGCGCAGACACACGGTCTTGAACACCCGGGTGACCTGGCAGCTGGTGAATGCCGCGCTGCTCTCCAGTTCCTGGCCCATGGACTTGGCACCGTTGCCGCTGCCCGGAAGGGCCGCGCTCCATCCCAGCACATAGTTCGGTCCGGTGCGCCAGTGGTTGTTCCAGCTGTCGTCCGGGGTGTTGAACCCTTGCGGGAAATTGGTGTTGTTAATATGGTACTTCGGCTGTGTTTGGCCGGCGGTGTACTGGATCTGGCCGACGGTGTCGGTCATGGTCGGGTCGGTGCCGGTGAAGTTGTAGAAGGCAAAGGCCTGCGCCATCGGATCCATGCCGCTGTGACAGCCGATGCAGTTGTTCAGGAACAGAGTGCTGACGCCGCCCGGGCTGCGCGTCACGTCCTGGCGAATTCGATCCGGTGGCCGCGTGATGTCCATCACGGTCGGCAGGTCGTTACACAGATGGTTCAACATCGTGAAGCGGAACATCGCCCGGTTTGTGCCGTTGATGAAGAACGCGCTGGCCGCGCCGCGCGTGGTCATGATGCCGGCGGTCGCCGCAGCAGGGATGCCGGTCAGCGCCGATTGAGTGCTTGAAACCAGGTGGACGCTGAGGTCGACATTGTTGGCGTCCAGTGCGTCGTACATGGCGTTGTTCGCCGGCGAATACGTTCCCTCGCCGGACTTGCCGTCGCCGACGTAAACCAAATCGGCGCTGAGCAAGGTATTAAAAGGAACGTTGTCGCGCACCATGCCGACCACGGTCGCGGTGTAATCGTTGAGCGAGACGAACACCGATTGATCGCGGTTGGTCCAGGGCGCCGCCATGTTGCGGATGGTGTTGTTGTAGAACGCCGGGTCGTTGGTGGCGATGAGTGCGGCGGCTACCGGGCTGGCCGCGCTCGTCATCTGCGACAGCTGCGCCGCGGTGGGCGGCACACCGGCGATGCGGTTGTAGATTCGCGTCGCTTGGTCGGCGTTGGGTGCCTGCGCGAGCGCCTGCCCGCCAAGCAGTGCTACAGCGCCTGCACACGCGGCTGCGCGCACAGCGAGCGTTACAAGATGCGGCGTGGCTGCCGCGCGGCGTGCAATCTGCCTCATTGGTTTCTCCATCCCGTTGTTCATATGCACATCCACTCGCGTGAGTTGTCGGTTCGACTGGGTGCGAATATACGCAGCCCACAAGGCCCCCAGTAATGTCTCATCCAGACGACGTCGGCGTTTCGCGACAGTACGACCATTAAGAGTGCGCCTATATCCTGAGCCTCGATTGCCGCACGGTCTGGCACGGCGTGCACAGAGAAACGGATATGGACAAGTTCTTCTGTGAGTGCGTTAACAGTATGCGTATGCGCGTCGAACGAAGATGCGCATATGAGACCGATTAAGTTCAATGATGCCGTCTTCACGCGTGCCGGCCGATCGCTGAACCGAAACATTGTGCATAGGTAGCAACAAATGAACACTTGCAGTCCGCGTGAACGACATCACGGTTTGCTGAAACTCGCAGCGCTCGCTCTGCCCCTGCTCGCGATGCTTGGCTGCGAAAGCGCCACGACCGGGCATGCGCCGGGTCTCGCGGGCGGACAAAACCTGACCCCCGGCATCACCAATTATCCGCTGGCCTACATCAAGCGCCCGGTGATCACCAAGGATTTCGACAACGTCCGCGACCTCATCACCTCGATGACGGGCGGCGATGTGTACATCCGCGATACCGCCAGCGCCGGCGGCGCCGAAACCAACATCACCGCATCGATCACCAAGGGCATGGGCGATGTCCGCGACCTCGATGTGTCGCCGGACGGCGCGAAAATGATTTTCTCGCTGCGCCTGCCGCTGAACCCGAAACTCAAGAATACGGACCTGAAGCAGCCGAATTGGCACATCTACCAGTATGACGCCGCGGCCAAGACCGTTACCCAGCTGACCAACGATGACATCACCGCGGGCCACGATGTCGGCGGGCACTATCTGCCGGACGGCAGAATCGTATTCTCCTCGACACGGCAGCTCGCGACGCAATCCATCCTGCTCGATGAGGGACGTCCGCAGTACTCGGCCGAGACCGACAATCGCCAGCAGGAGATATTCCTGCTGCATGTGATGAACGGCGACGGCACCCAGATGCATCAGATCAGTTTCAACACGAATCACGATTTCTTGCCGTCCGTCTCGGCCAATGGGCAGATCATCTTCTCGCGCTGGGAAGTCACCAACGGCGCCGATCAGGTCAGCTTGTATCGCGCCAATCCGGACGGCACCGGGCTGCAGCTCTACTACGGCGCCAACAGCCATGCCAGCGGTGCCAACATCGCAGGCACCAACAACAACGTGATCCAGTTCGTCAATGCTCGCGAGCTTGCCAGCGGCGCGCTGGTGTCGATTGTTCGGCCGTTTATGGGCACACAGCTCGGTGGCGACATCGTCACGATCAACGCGCCCGAATTCGTCGAAATCCATCAGCCGGCCACGCCGGGGGGCACCGCCGGCACCGCGCAGGCCAGCACCACGACCCTGGGGGTCACCACGGATGCGAATCTGCCGTCCATGGGCGGTCGCTTTGCCTCGGTTTTCCCTCTCTATGACGGCACCAATCGCATGCTGGTGAGCTGGTCGCCCTGTCTGGTTCTCGACACCACCGTGACGCCCAATACCACCAATCTTTGCACCGCCGCGAATACCGCCGGCGCCAACGTGACCTTGGCGCCTCCGCAGTACACATTGTGGATTTACGATTTGGATCAAGGAACCTTGGGCCCGGTGTTGAGCGCCGATGTGGGCACCATGGTCGTCGAACCGGTGATTTTGCAGGCGCGCAAGCCGGTACCGACCACCTTGGTCGATGCAGCTCCCGCGCCCGGCGCACAGCAGAACATGGCCACCGCGGGTGTCGGCTTGCTGGATATCAGCAGCGTCTACGATGTGGACGGTGTTGATACCGCGGTGCCGAGTATTCCAGGGCTGGCGGACCCAAGCCAGGCGCCCTTCTATACGCGACCGTACCGCTTCGTAAGAATTCAGAAGTCGGTGGAAATTCCCGACAAGACGGTGCGCAAGATCAACAACTCCGCGTTCGGACCCGCGGGAATGGGGATGCGCGAGATTCTCGGCTACGCGCCCATCCAGCCCGATGGATCGGTGCAGATCCAAGTGCCCGCCAACGTCCCCTTCACGATCGACATCGTCGATGTGAACACACGGCGCATCTTGTCGCAGCACACCAGCTGGCTGCAATTGCTGCCGGGAGAGACCAAGACATGCAATGGCTGCCACACCACCGTCAATATGACCTCGCATGGCCGCTCGGGATTGACCAACCCGGTTAATCCGGGCGCGCCGACCACCGGTCAGCCGTTCCCGAATACCAGTCCGGCGCTGTTTGCCAACGCCGGCGAAACCATGGCACAAACCCTGGCACGGATCACCTGCGCGAACGGCAAGACTCCGAGCGGCGCCGCTACGCCCTGCTCGCAGCTCCTGACCTCGGATGTGATCTACGCCAATGTCTGGACCACGGGCATCACCCCGCCGGCCGGAGACACCGACGCCAGCTTCTCCTATCCCTATACCGGCGTCACGGGACTCTCGGAAACGCCACCCACCAATGCGAATTGTGTGCCGTGGACCGCGCAATGCCGAATCACGATCCACTACGATACCGACCCCGTGAAGCAAACGTTCCTGCAAGCGGTGTGGAGCCTGCCGACTCGCTTGGCGGCTGACGGCGTTACCCCGGCGGTTTGCGTGACCTGTCACAACCCGGTGAACGCGATGGCCATGGTACAAGTGCCTCAGGGCCAGCTAGACTTGACGGGCGGTGCATCGAGTGTGGACCCGACCGTGGTCACCTCATATGAGGAAGTGCTGTTCCCTCACAACGAACAGACGCTTAATATGGGCGTGCTGCAGGATTTGTTGGTGCCGGCGCCGGGACCTCCGGATCCTGTGACCGGACTTCCGACCACGATAATGGTGCCCGTGTCGTTGGCGCCGCCGATGGCTGCCGGCAGCGCAGCGGGATCGACAACTTTCTTGAGGATGTTTGACGGTAGTTTTCATGACCCCGTACTCGATCACACCGGCTATTTGTCGCCCGCTGAACTGCGATTGATAACCGAATGGCTCGACATTGGTGCTCAATTCTACAACGATCCGTTTGTCGCGCCCGTAGCGAACTGAACTGATGCGTCGTCTGCTCGCGCTGGTGCTGCTGCTGCAGGCGTTACATGTAGGACTAGCGGAAGCCGCCGACAAGTACCTGGTACTCGTGGTCACCGACCCTTACCTGGAAATGCACTCCGGGCCGGGGCGCGGCTTTCCGATCGTATACGTGATTGGACGGGATGAACTCGTCACGGTGCTGTACAGCCGCACCGACTGGTTCAAAGTTCGCGCACCGCGTGGACAAGAAGGCTGGGTGCGCCGCTCCGACCTGTCGCGCACGCTGTTGGCCAGCGGCGAACCGGCGCCGATACCGCCATATCCCGATTTCGCCAGTCATCGCTGGGAGGTCGGCGCCGGTTACGGCGTTTACAACCGCGAGAATCTGGTCACCACTTACGCCGACTTCGGCCTTACTTCCAGCCTCGACGTCGAGTTTGTCGTGCAGCAGGCATTCGGTACTCTGGACAACCGCTACATCGCGACCATTGGATTGCGGCACACCTTTGTACCCGAATGGAAGTGGTTCTCACCGACGGCTGGAATAGGCACCGGCTATCAGTTTATCCAAGATGTAGTTCCACCCGCGCCGCTGCAGAACAATAACGAGATGGCCTACGTCTCGCTGGGCGCCCGCGGTTTCATCACCCGTCGCTTCATGTGGCGCGCCGATTGGCGCCACTATGTCGTCTTCAACAATCAGAATGTGTATGAGGATCTAGAAGAATGGAAATTAGACTTAGCAGTATTCTTCTAGTCGCGGCGCTGCTGTCCGGCTGCAGCTGGTTTCACCGCGGCAACAAGGGTCCGCCCGAAGTGGTTGCGGAGGAGCCGCAGGGCGAGCCGTCGATCGTCGAGCCGCAGGTGACCCGCCGCGTGGTAAAGACGCCCAAGATCAAAGCCAAGGACTTCGAGGTGGGCGCGTATTTTGGTGCGCTCAGCATTCAGGATTTCGGCACCAATCCGGTTTACGGGGTGCGCGGCGCGTACCACGTATCGGAGGACATTTTCCTCGAAGGCTACGTGGGCCGCTCCAAAGCCGGAACCACCAGTCTCGAGGACGTGTTTCCGGATATCACGGTGGTCAGCAACTCTGGGAGGTATTTCACGTACTACGACCTGGACGTAGGCTACAACGTACTGCCGGGCGAGATCTTTCTGGGACGCGGACGCGCGTTCAATTCGGCCCTGTACGTGACGGTCGGCATGGGCGATGTGAAATTTGCCGATAAAGACCAGTTCGCGTTGAACTTTGGGGTAGGCGAGCGGCTGCTGGTAACCGATTGGATGGCGATTCATCTGGATGTACGAGACCACATCTTCGAAACCGATCTGACCGGCCGCACCAAGAATGTCGACAACATCGAAGCCACACTGGGCTTAACCTTTTTCTTCTGATCAGGAGTAATGATCAATGCATATTGCCAAATCAAGTCTATTGAAACGCTGCGCGATGGCGGCGCTCGTGCTCGCCTCGTCCGCGTTCGCGGCCGGCGGCGATGCCGCGGGTCCCGCACCTTCCTTCACGTTGACCACCCTCGCCGGCCAGCCCGGCGGCCTCGGCGAGTACAAGGGTCAGGTCGTGATGGTTAACTTCTGGGCGACCTGGTGCGGACCCTGCCAGCAGGAAATGCCGCTGTTGGACCAAATGTACAAGAAGTACAAACCGGCGGGATTTACCCTGATCGGCGTCAACGTCGACAAGGAGTCGCCCGCGGTCAAGGAATTGTTGGCGCGCAAACCCGTGAGCTTCCCGGTGCTGCTGGATCCCGCCAACCAGGTGAGCAAGGCCTACCACGTCGATGAGATGCCGAGCTCGGTCATCATCGATCGCAAGGGTCAGATTCGCTACGTGCACCGTGGCTACAAGCCCGGCGACGAAAACGACTATCAAGATCTCATTCGCAAGCTCATCCGGGAATAGCCCATGCGCTGCCAACCGCTCTTGGCGTTGAGCGCCTTGCTGCTGCTCTCCGCGTGCAACATCCAGCCCTGGGTGAAACCGTATGAGCGCGACCGCCTCGCGGATCCGATCATGGCCTGGGACCGCGACGCCATCTCCGGCGCCTACCTGGATCACATTCGTGAATCCAGAGAGGGATCACGCGGCGCCACCGGCGGAGCGGGCGGCGGCTGCGGCTGCAACTGACGTATGGCGCGACGGCAACGCATCTTCGCTCGTGCAGCAGTCATCGCTGCGTTGCTGCTGGTCCGCAGCACGAGCGCGGATGTGCTGCCCGACGATCGCGCCGATCTTTTCTACAGCAAGTACAGCGGCGGCGGGATGGATATCACCGGCGAATCCGCGACAGTGCGCAAGAAATTCACGGAGAACATCGCCGTTGAGGCCAATTATTTCATCGACAAGGTCAGCGGCGCATCCATCGACGTGCTGAGTCAGGCGAGTGTCATCAAGGACACTCGCAAACAAAAGACCGGCACGATCGAATATCTCCACGACAAAACCACCTACACCGCCTCGTACATCAGCAGCACCGAGCGGGACTACGTCTCCAATACGGCGAGTTTTTCCTTGAGCCAGGACATGTTCGGCGATCTGACCACCGTGTCTCTCGGTTACGCCAAGACCAACGACCGGGTTGGTGAAAACAACGGCACCGCCTGGGTTCCGATCATCGATTGGCTGGGATACGCGCAAACCAGCAGTTACACGGGGGGCATCTCGCAGATCATCACCAAGAATTTCATCGCAGGATTGAATCTGCAGGTCATCACGGACAGCGGCTACCTCGCCAACCCCTATCGCTCGGTCCGGTACCTGGACTCCAGCAATCCCAAAGGCTACTCGCTGGCCAGCCAGGTGTATCCCGACACGCATACCAGCACGGCAATTCAAGTGCAGGGCAAGTACTACCTGCCCTATCGGGCCGCTGTGACGGCCTCGTATCGGTACTACACCGACACCTGGGGAGTGGTCGGCAACACCGTGGAACTCGACTACACCCATCCGATCCGCAATCTTTGGATACTGGAGGGTCGGGCGCGGTACTACAAACAGGGGGCGGCGACTTTTTACAGCGATTTATTTCCGTTCGCGAACGCTCAGAATTTCGAGGCCCGCGACCAGAATCTCGCCGCTTTGGATAATTATACGCTCGGCGCCAAAGCCACTTACGCGTTCTTGCCCGATGGATGGAAGTTCTTCAAGCGCGCCACGGTCACGCTCGACATCAGCCGCATTCGCTTCAACTACACCGACTTTCGCAACATCAAGTACTACGGTGTGCCGCAATATCCGCCGGGGACGGAACCCTTGTACTACTTCAACGCCACGGTCAGCCAGATCTACATATCGATGTTTTTCTGACCCGACCTGACGAGCCCACGCCACCACACCAGCAGCATGGGCGCCAGCGCGCTGATGATGGCAATCGTATCCGCGACCCAGTCCCAAAAATCCCGATCTCTGTGCACCAACGGAAGCCCCTGCACCACCTCGATCAGGGCGCCGAACGCGGACAGCAAGGCGGCGATCAAGAACAGGTTGCGCTTCGGAAATGCCGCGACCGCAAGACCGGTCAAAGCATAGAAGGCCATGAAGTGCTCGGCCTTGTCCCACGGCGCCAATTGCAACGCAAGCTGCGAGGGTATGACGGCGCTGTAAAACGTAAAGACGAGAGCGGCAAAGAATGCGATCTGTGCCAGCTTGAGCAATACCGATACTTTGAGCACGGGCGTTCCAAAAAGATGCAGGATAGCAAATCGCGACCGCCGCGGTTTCCCCGAGCGATTCCGGCGATTCCCGGGTGACTGCGCCGCGATTTTTCTGCATATTAGCGTTCCCAATCGAAGGAACCGCGCATGAGCCGACCAATACCAGGCGCCGCCATCACACGCCGGGCGCTGGTGAAGAACATTGCCATTGCCGCCGGCGCCGCCGCGGTGCTGCCCCATCGAACATCGAACGCCGGCGAACCGCAGCGGCTCGACGTTAAGGATCCGGCGGCCAAGGCGCGCGGCTACGTCGAAGACGCACAGCAGCTGGACGTGAAGAAATATCCATCCTACGTGAAGGGTTCGACCTGCGAGAACTGTCTGCTGTTGCAAGGAGCCAGCGGCGCGAATTACCGCCCCTGCAATTTGTTCCCCGGCAAGGTGGTCTCCGTCCGCGGCTGGTGCAGCGGCTGGGCCGCTGAAATATAGGCGTCGCGCACTCGCACTCCCACCTCGGGAAAATCGACGAAGAATCCATCGATGCCACGCTGTAGAAATTCACGGATTTCCGCTTCCAGGTTGCCGTGCGCGGCCGGCGCGTCGCCGATTTTCAAGTCATCCGGGAGAAACTCGTTTTCGGCGCGAAAGGTCCAGACGTGCACCTGCAGATTCACGGCATGCGCCGCACGCACTGCCTCGAGCGTGGCCAGCGGCTTCGTGATGCCGATCCCATCGGCATAGGTTGCGATCTCTCCAAGATCGCCCAATTCCTGTTCGAGCAGCTGAATCAGCGGCAGCTTGGTCATGGCACGCAATTGCCGTAAATTATTCGGATCGAAGGACTGAATGAATACCGGCGCGCCATCCTTCGCGTAGTCATAGCGGCGCAGGGTGTTCAATACGGCCGATTCGAGCGGCAGCCCCATCCGTGCAAAATGTGCGGGGTGCTTGGTTTCCGGGTACACGCCGATCGGTCGATTGGCGTTGCGATGGTTTGCATTGATCACCAATTGCATGATTTCATCGAAGGTTGGCACGCTGAATCGGCCATCAAAAACGCGATTTTGCGGCCGCAATTCCGCCAGCCGTTCGCGGGCGCGCAGACTCTTGATTTCCGATAGTGTGAAATCTTCGCTGAACCATCCGTCCGTGGGTTCACCGTCGATGACTTGCGTGCGGCGGCGCATCGCGAACTCCGGATGCTGCGCGACATCCGTCGTGCCGCCAATTTCATTCTCGTGCCGCGCGATCAGCACCCCGTCGCGCGTCATGACCAAGTCGGGTTCGATGTAATCCGCGCCCTCCTCGATCGCCAGTCGGTACGATTCCAGGGTGTGTTCCGGCCGTTCGCCGCTGGCGCCGCGATGCGCAATTACAATGATTTTGCTCAACGGGTACCCGTGCTTCAAAACATTTGATTTTAGCGCACACGGGCAAGGCCGAGGCCCCGCGTTGCCACGGAACCTCGAGCCTTCAGTCCCCAACCCGTCCTATCGGGGCGGGTTCAACAGCGACTCGTCCGGATCGTGCGCTGACATCAGACTGGCCGTGCCGGGGCTCCATGGCAACTCCTGTTGCCCGAAGCCACCGCCCCAATCCGCCCGCAGCGACGTTGGTTGAGCCGCGAAGGCGGCGCCGATCGCGAATATTGCCGCAGCCGCCACCGTGACCCTTCGATGATGCATGCCTGTCCCCGGACTCATGCGCTGTGCGGCGGCGTGATGGGCGGGTTGTCCATCAGGGCAACATGCGGCGGGGTGATGGGCGGGTTGTCCATCAAGGCAACATGCGGCGGGGTTATCGGCGGATTATCGAACATCGCCAAAGCGGAACTGGCCATAGCGCAGCCGGCGATCAAAGCGACTAGACTTACCTTCATAATGAATGCTCCGAATTTGAGTTGTTAAAAGGACACCGACAGGGGATGCCTGCGCGATGTCCTCATAGGTATAAGCGACATCTGTGGATGTTTCCCCTCATATTGGGCTGCGATATATGCTTAGGGGAAAACCTCAATCTGTATAGTGCCGTGAGCTTTTCCGAGCAACAGAAATAGACGATGCAAGTCCCTGCCAATTTCACGCAGCTATTGACCGAGTGGCGCGCGGGTCATCCGCAAGCGCTGGACCGTTTGACGCCTTTGGTATACGACGAACTTCGCCGCTTGGCGCACGGTTACATGCGCGCGGAGCGCGGCAGCCATACGCTGCAGGCCACCGCGGTAGTGCATGAAGCGTTTCTCAGATTGATCCAGGCGAATGTGGCGCTGGAGGATCGCGATCACTTTCTCGCCCTGGCTTCGCGCCTCATGCGCCGCGTGCTGGTCGATCATGCCAAGTCGCGTGCGCGGCTGAAGCGCAATGCCGGCATCAGGGGAACTCTCAGCGGCGAAGAAATGGGCAACAATTCGCCGTCGCTCGACGTCGACGTGATCGCCCTTGATGATGCGCTGGAGAATCTGCTGCAGCTGGAGCCGCGCCTGGCTCAGGTAATCGAGTTGTATTATTTCGGCGGAATGACATACGACGAAATTGCCGCCGCAACGGGCACCTCATCCGCCACCGTGCATCGGGATATCCGCCTGTCCCGCGCCTGGTTGCTCAATGAAATCGGCGGCACCCGATCGACATGATTCCGCGCGCTCGCTGGCAGCAGATTCAGACCTTGTTCGACCAGTTGGCTGATGTCGAGATCGCCGAACGCGCCGCACAATTGGAAAAGAGCTGCGGTGACGACACCGAACTGCGCCTGTCGGTGACCTCCCTCCTCGATCTTGATCGGCGGCGCGAGGACCCGCTTCTGGATGCCATCGGCACGGCCGCCGAGTCATTATTGGAAGATCACCGCGATCGCTTGATTGGTACGCGCGTGGGTCCGTACCGGGTGGTATCGATTCTCGGCCATGGCGGTATGAGCACGGTGTATCGCGGCGAGCGCGACGACTCGCAATACCAGCAAACCGTGGCGATCAAGGTACTGCAGCATGCCGCATTGCATCCGCGGCTGCGCAGCAGGTTGCACAGCGAAAGGCATATCCTCGCGACGCTCGATCATACTTCCATCGCGCGCCTGATCGACAGCGGCGATCTGGAGGACGGCACCCCCTACCTGGTGATGGAACACGTCGACGGCGAATCCATCGACAGCTATTGCGACAGCCGCACCTTGTTCGTTCGCGAGCGCATCGAATTGTTCATCGCGGTATGCGCTGCGGTGCACTATGCGCACCGCAACCTGGTGGTACATCGGGATATCAAGGCGTCGAACATCTTCGTCACCCACGACGGTACGCCAAAGCTGCTGGATTTCGGTATTGCCAAGTTGCTCGCGCCGGAAAGTCTGTCGCACACGCTTCCGGTGACGCGTCTGCAGGAACGGATCCTCACGCCGGAGAACGCCGCGCCGGAACAGGTTCTCGGGCGGCCCATTACCACCGCGACCGACATTTACGCGCTCGGCGTGCTGCTGTACCAGCTGTTGACGGGCCGATCCCCATATCGGCTGCTCAGCTACAGCCAGCTGCAACTGGAGCGGGCCATCTGCATGGACGATCCGGTGCGCCCGAGTCAAATGGTCGTTTCCAAGCTGAAAGGCGAAACCGACGCGGACCGCAGCCGCATTTCCGATCGCCGCGGCCTCTCTCCGCAGCGCTTGCGTGCCCGTCTGAGCGGCGACCTGGATGCCATCGTCGCCATGGCGATGCGCAAGGAACCGGATCGGCGCTACCCATCCGTCGAAGCCTTCGCCGACGATCTGCAAAGACACCTGCTGGGACAGCCGGTGCGCGCGCGCCAGGGCGATTGGCGCTACAACTCCGCCAAGTTCCTGCGGCGCAATGTATTCGCAGTCCTCGGAGCGGCGGCGGTATTCGTGGGGTTGGTCGTGATCGCAGGCATGACCCTCTGGCAGAATCACCGCATCGGAATTGCGCGCGACGCCACCGCCCAAGAACGCGACCGCGCACAGCAGGTATCCGCGTTTCTGGTCGACGTGTTCTCGCAAGCCGATCCTTTCAATGCCCAAGGCCGGGAAATCACCGCCAAAGACTTGCTGGATCGAGGCGCAGAGAAGATCACCGGCAATGCGAATCTACAGCCTGAAGTGCGCGCGCAGCTGCTGGAGAGCATCGGTCTTGCGTACCGGCGCCAGGGATTGAACGAGCGCGCCATACCCTTGTTCGAACAAGCGGTTGCCATCCGGCGCGAGGAGCAGCCGCTCGATAATCGCACTCTCGCCGCAGCTTTGGCCAATTTGGCCCAGGCGTTGACCGGTGCGGGGCATTTGGTGAGCGCCGATGCCTACATGCAGCAAGCGGTCGCCCTGTCGCAAAGCAGCGATGCGCCGCCATCGGCGGAAACCGCCGACATTCTGGTGCAGTACGGGCATTTTGCTCAAAACGCCAAGAGTGACCCGGAACTGGCCACCAAGCAGTTTACCGACGCGCTCGCCATCTACCGCAATCTTCCCGGCGATCAGCATTTGTCGATTGCCTCAACCTTGAGTGCTCTTGCCGGCGCAGCGATTTGGTCGGGCGACTATGTGCATGGCGAGCAGTATCAACGCGAGGCGCTCAACCTGTTTCGCGCCACGGTCAGCCGCAATTATCCCGATCACGCCGTGGCGCTGGCGGGCTTGGGCAACATTCTCACCCAGCGCGGCAAGTATGCCGAAGCCGATCAGACCCTCAACGAGGCCTTGGAGATAGAGCGCAACGTTTTTGGCCCGGACAATCAGCGGATCGCATCGATCGAGGCCGATCTTGGCGCTTTGTATCAGCGCGAAGGGGACCCGCTTCGCGCCATGGCCTCGACGCAGGACGCCTTGAGGATCACTACGAGCCGCTTGGGCCCCAATCACTACATGACCGGATACTATCTGGATGCGGTCGCCGACCTTGATCTCAAGAACAATCATCTGGACGACGCCGAATCTCATGCGCGGCAAGCGCTCGCCGTATACGCGCAGTCGCTGCCTGCGCGGCATTTATTTGTAGCCGCGACGCGACAGCTGCTCGGAGAAGTACTTCTGCGCCGCGGCCAACTTGCGCAAGCCGAAGCGGAGGTTCGCGCCGCGCTGGATATCGACCTTGCATTGGCGGGACCCGGAAATTGGCGCACTGCTCGCACCGAGGCGAGCCTGGGCTGGATCTTGATCGCGGAAGACAAGGCAGCGGAGGGCGAGCCTTTGCTGCTCGAGGCGCAGAAAAAACTCTTGGCGATGTTGGGCCCGCAGCATCCCGAAACCGCGCAGGCAACCTCGCGCCTCAGCGATTACTACCACGCGCATCACCGCGACGCCGACGCCGCGCAACTTCATGCGGCCGACAAACACTAGACGGGACCCACTGAGGGAAGCCGACGGCCCCGTCTTGCGGTAAACTGTTTGCATTTGAGGAGTCCCCGATGCCAAACAGAATCACCTCAGCGTCGAGTGCGCTCATTGCCGCGCTGTTCGTGGCGGGCGCGATTGTAAACATTGCGCACGCCGGCGCTCGCGAAGAGAGCCGCCTGCTCACCGCGACCGAAGTGCTGCAGCAAATCAAGGCGATGCCCGATTCGCGAGTGCCTGATGCCCTGCTGGCTCGCGCTTACGGAATCGCGGTTATACCCGATGTGGGAAAATTCGCCTTCTTCTTCGGCGGCCGCCATGGCACCGGCGTGCTGGCGGTGCGCGATAAATTGACATCCGCCTGGAGTAATCCGGTGTTGGTCTCGCTGTCCGGCGGCAGCTTTGGTTTTCAATGGGGCGTGCAATATTCCGACATCATTTTGGTGTTCACCACCAAGCGCGGCATTGAGGGGATAGTGGGCGGCAAGCTTACCTTGGGCGCGGATGCCTCGGTTGCGACCGGACCCGTCGGACGCCAAGGTTCTGCCGCTACCGATATGAATTTGGCGGAAATCTATGCGTACGCGCGCACGCGCGGCTTATTCGGCGGGATCGCGCTGGATGGCAGCGTGATATCGATCGATAGGTCGGCGAATGCCTCGCTGTACCAAAAGAGCGGCGTAACCGCGTCCGAGATCTTTTCTGGAGAGGCTCCGGCGCCTCCGCAAACCGCGCAGCGCTTTCTTGAGGAGTTGGCTAAAGCCACCGGAACCGCGGTGCGCACCTCGCCCGCGCCGCAGGCGGAAGTATCAGCCGCCCAGGCCCCGGGCAGCGTTCCGCCCAGCGCCCAGCCGGCTCGCACTTTTCCCTTGGAAGAACAGAAAAAAAATCAGTGAATTTCGCACGACTCGTCAACCACAGAGCCGCGCTCAGGGCAGGCTTGCTGCTCGCCTCCCTGACGCTTTTTTCCGTGCTCGCAGCAGCACGGGCGCCACTGGTGATATTGACGGATTTTGGGACTCAGGACGGCGCGGTCTCGGCCATGAAGGGCGTCGCGTACAGCGTCTCGCAGGATTTGCTGATATCCGACCTGAGTCACGAAAATCCGAGCATATTCGACGGCGCCTACCGGCTGTTTCAAACCGAACAGTTTTGGCCCGAGGGCACGGTGTTCGTCGCGGTGGTGGATCCCGGGGTGGGTACCAAGCGCTTGTCAGTGGTGTTGAAAACCCGCACCAACCGCTACTTCGTCGGCCCGGACAACGGTCTGTTGTCGTTGGTCGCAGAGCGTGATGGGATCGAAGGGCTGCGGCAAATCGATGAAGGCGTCAATCGACGGCCGGGATCCGATGATTCCCACACATTTCACGGCCGCGACGTTTTCGCCTATACCGGCGCGCGTCTCGCCGCCGGCGTGATCAGCTTCGAACAAGTGGGACCGGCGTTGCCGCCGCAGTCCCTCATCAGTATTGCCTACCGCAAACCCGTGCGCACCGGATCCGACGTATCCGGGATCATTCCGGTGCTGGACGTGCAATTCGGCAATGTATGGACCAATATCCCGAAGTCGTTGTTCGACGAGTTGCATGTGGCGCTGGGCACTTCGCTGCATGTTCGCATTTTCCACGATGGCAAACTGGTCGATGAAACTCGCGCCCCCTATCAGCGCACGTTCGGCGAAGTGGCGGTGGGCAAGCCCTTGGTGTACATCAATAGTCTTCTGAACGTGGCCGTGGCGCTCAATCAGCAAAACTATGCCGCAGCCCACAAAGTAGAATCCGGACCGGACTGGACCATCGAGATCGGCAAGAACTGAGAATCGACACGGGATGAACCAACAACGCCGTCCGATGTTTCGCAGCAGCGGACAAAACGGCTTCTCGGCTGAAGTGAGCAACCACCCGCGGCATGTGAAGGCACGCAAACTGGAACGCGAGGTGGAGGTTCGCTTCACTCCCGTTGACTGTATCGTTCGCACGCCGGAGGGCATCGTGCATGCGCATGCCGGAGACGCGATATTAACGGGCAACGGCGGCCAGCATTGGCGCGTGTCGCGCGCGAAATTCGCGAATAAGTACCGTCCGGTACCGCCAATCGCCACGGGCGAGTCGGGGCATTATATGAGCCGGCCGTACCAGATCCTGGCGTTGCAATCGCAGGAGCCATTCGCCGTGTTGCTCGCAGATGGGATATCGGAGCTTGCCGGCCACCCCGGCGATTGGCTGGTCGATTATGGCGATGGCAGTCTGGGTATAGTCGCGGAAAACGTTTTCGCAACCACCTACGAGATCCTGAGCTAGGCCGCAATGCCGCTGCATCAGACAATTCAACGCGTGCTGCTGATCGGCGTGCGATTGAAGTATCCGCCGCCCGCGCCGACGCCCATTCCGCCTGCGCGACTGCTGCCGTTCATTGACGCCATCGCTCCTGAACACCAAATGTTCGATGAGCGCGCCGTGCTGTTTGGTCACCGCTACCGCAGCGGTTTCTGGGCCATTTATCTGTTGAGCGCCATCGCGGTACTGTTCGCCGTCCTGCCGCTTGCGCTTGGCTGGGATGATCGCCGCCACGTATTGCACCCGTATCTTGGCCTGTGGGCAGTTGCGGAGGTCGGCATTATAGGCACGGTGAGCGCCATCTATTGGCTGGGTCACAGGCACGACTGGCAGGGGCAATGGCTGCGCGCCCGCACGACCGCCGAATTGACCTGGTATCTGCCGCTGATCGCACCGCTGCTCGACTTTACACGGCGCGAAACCACGTTGAACTGGTACGAGAGGGTTTTCGATCCCGGCCAGCATCTGCGCAGCGGCGATGATGTGGCGGCGATTTGTTCGAAGCATGAACCCTTGGTGCGAACACTGCTCGAGCGGGCCTGGTCGGACCCGCAGTTCATATCGGGCTACGCGCTCTGGACGGTGGGCATTCTCGAGGGGCAGACGCATTACCATCATCGCGTTGCCATTAAACAGCACGCGCTGTTGCATCGCGTCCATGCCGTGAACAGCGGATTATTCGGGCTGACCGCGCTCGGGGCGCTGCTGCATCTTGCGATGCACACCTTCTGGTTATCGATAATCACCACTTTTTTCCCGGCGCTCGGTGCCTCCCTGCATGGCGCACTCGCGCAGTCCGAGGCCTATCGACTGGAAGCGACCTCCGCGAGGCTTGCGGTCGATCTGCAGCGCGCCGTCGGCCGCATTCGTTCGACACTCGACCCGCAAGACCCGCTGCGCAGTGCCGAGGCGATCAAGGAGTCGATCCAGGCAGCCATCGAGTTGATCCTGGAGGAGCACCAAGATTGGCACATGCTGGTGCGGCCTCATCATCTGCCGCTGGCGTGAGACGTCGCTTGCCATCCGACTCAAAACCGGGATATCCGATGAAACATCTGCTCAAGATTTATGCGATCGTGACCGCGGCCTGTGTGGCGCTGCCGCTCCAATCCCTGGCGCAGACGCCCGCAGCAACCAAACCCATCACGCATGAAGCGCTCTGGATGATGAAGCGTGTTGGGACTCCGGTTGTAAGTCCGGACGGCAAATGGGTGGTGTACGCGGTGTTGGAGCCTTCCTACGATGCCGACAAAGCCGTAAGCGACTTGTGGCTGGTGCCGGCCGATGGGAGCAAACCGCCGCGCCGCATCACCAATACCAAGGCTCCGGAAAGTGATGTTGCATGGTCTGCCGACAGCAGCAGCATTGCATTTGCCACCAAACGTGAAAACGACGAGGTCGAGCAAATCTACATTCTCAATCTCGCGGAGGGCGGCGAGGCGCGCCGGCTCACCAACATTTCAACCGGTGCGAGCAGCCCGCAATGGCGCGCGGACGGCAAGGCGATTTTGTTCGAGTCGCGCGTCTATCCCAACGCTCTGGACGATGAGGCCAACAAGAAAATCGCGGCGGAGCACAAAGAGCGCAAATACAATGTTCGGGTATACGAGCACTTTCCGGTGCGCTATTGGAATCAGTGGTTGGATGAGCGCCAGCCGACCATCATGGTGCAATCAATCGAGCCGGGATCGGCGGCCAAAGACATTCTCTCGGCCACTGCGCTCGCACGCACGGCGGGGTTCTCCGGAACGGAAACCGAAACCAGCGTCACCCTCGCACCTTTGTTCAGCCCGGATGGACGCGAGGTGGTGTTTACAGCGACCACTGAACGATGGAACGCGGCGTTCGCGCACGTGCGCCATCACCTGTACCGCATGGCAGCGGCGGGCGGTGAGCCTGTCATCGTCAGTCCTGCGTTTGGCATTTACGAGGAGGCGATGTTCAGCCCGGATGGCAAGGCGCTGTATTTCAAGTACGCACCACAGGATTCAGAGGTCTACCATCTGGCGCAGCTTTACAAGGCGGCGTGGCCCGCGGGCGGAGAGCCGACGCTGGTGACCCGCGACTTCGATCGCGAAACGGCGCGATATGCGCCGACGCCGGATGGCAAATTTGTATATCTGCTGGTACCGGATGCAGGCAAGGAGAATCTCTACCGAGTTGCCGCCGCCGGCGGTAAACCGGTGCTGGCGCTCGAGCCCGCCGCGGGCGGCTACACCTCGCTGCAAATTCCAACAAAAGCCGCGAAGCCGGTGCTGATTGGAAGCTTCGGAAGTTCGGTGAATCCGGCGGAAATCGTGCGTATCGATCCAGCGGAGCGGCTGCACGTCAATCTCACTCATGTCGATACGGCGGCAGCCGCGGCGATCGATTGGCAGCCGCCGCAGCACTTTTATTTCACCAGTGCCAAAGGCCGGAGCATACACAACATGATCGTGCTGCCGCCGGCATTCGATCCTGCCAAGAAATATCCGCTGTTGGTGCTGATCCACGGCGGTGCGGCGAGCAACAACCCGGATCAAATCGGATTGCGCTGGAACTATCATCTGCTCGCGGCGCCGGGCTACGTAGTGCTGATGACCGACTACACTGGGTCGACCAGTTTCGGCGAGAAATTTGCGCAGGCCATCAAGCTTGACCCGTTGAAAACGCCGGGCGATGAGATCAATCAGGCGGTCGATGAGGCCATTAAGCGCTATCCTTACATCGATGCGACCCGGATGTGCGCCGCAGGCGCGAGCTACGGCGGACACTTGGCCAACTGGATCGAAGCGACCAGCACCCGCTACCGGTGCATCGTGAGCCACGCCGGCGAGGTCGATCTCACCACTCAGTGGGGCACCAGCGACGGAATCTACGGCCGCGAAGTTACCAACGGCGGCCCACCCTGGGAGGGAAACCCGGTGTGGCGCGATCAGAGCCCGATAACCTACGCGGCCAACTGGAAAACCCCGATGCTGCTCAGCATCGGAGAGCGCGATTTTCGCGTGCCCATCAACAATACGCTGGAAAATTGGAGCACCCTGCAGCGCATGCATGTACCCAGCCGACTGCTGGTATGGCCGGACGCCTGGCATTGGATCTTGAAGCCCGAGGACAGCCGCCACTTCTACGAAGAAGTTCAGAAGTGGCTGGCTGCGTATCTCAATTAGCGGGATTGCTGGTTCTGCGTATGAAACCGGCGACGTTGTCATGCAGCATCTTGAGCGATGCGTCCTTGGCGTACACCATGTGGCCCGAGTCGTAGAACTTGTACTCGATATTCGACTGCAAGTTCGCCGGAATCGGCAGGTGATGCATCTCGTAGACGCCTTGGTAGAACGGCGTCGCCAGATCGTAATACCCGGCGTTCAACTGAATCTTTAAATTCGGATTGATCTTCATTGCGTTCGCAAGGTCGGGCATGACGTTGGAACCTTGGCGCGAGGAGGTTGGCGGCTGATTTTGGCCCGGCTGGCGGTGCTGAAAATTCCAGGTTCCAAAGGTCTGGATGCTGGGCTTGAAGGTTTTGCCCTCGCCGTAGCGCAGCTCCTTGCGCAGATACTCGTTGAACGCCGACACATACGCCGAGCTCAAGGCCGAGGATTGCGGGTCATAGTCAGCGCGCTGCGCCAAGGGATCGAGATCCGGTCCCGAAAACCGGGTATCCAGCCGGCCGGTTGCCAACCCGGCATCGCCTTGTAATGTCTGGCGAAATTCGCCGCCATCGATACGCAGGTCGGCCCTGAGGATGTATTCGACCGAAAGTCCGGTGTACTGATGCAGCTTCTCGGCGATCGCGGAGCGTTCCGCGGGGGCAAGCTCGGATCCAGCCGCCAGCGCACGTCCATAATCCCCCATGGCGAACTGTTCGACCTCCGCGAGAAAGGCTTCGAGATTCTCATGCTGAGCCGGCAGTTTCTTGTGGTACCAGGCGGTCGCGGCATAGGTGGGCAACACCGTCTGGTAGGGCAAATCGACACCGGGATTGCCGGTCGGCCGATCCGGACTGAGATCGAAGTTGAGAATCTGCGACAGCAGAATCACGCCGTTGAAATCGATCGAGCGGTCTGCCTCGAGTATGTTGATGAGAACCGCCGAGCGCGGCGTACCGTAGCTTTCGCCGAACAGATATTTGGGCGAATTCCAGCGGCCGTATTTCGACAGGAACTGTGAAATGAATTCAGAAAAGGCGTATGCATCCTGATCGACGCCGTAAAATGCCTTCTCCTTGTCCTTGCCGGCGATGCGGCTGAAACCGGTGCCGGGCGCGTCGATGAACACCAGATCGGTCACATCGAGAAGGCTCGAACCATTGTTGATCAGCGAATACGGCGCCGCCGGCGTGTGTCCGTCGGTGGATGTGACGATCCGGCGCGGTCCGAACGCTCCCATATGCAGCCAGAAGCTCGCGGAGCCCGGACCGCCGTTGTACACGAAGGTCACCGGCCGCGAACCTGCACCGGATTTGAAATAGGCGACATAGAACACCGAGGCTTCGGCGGTCGGATTCTTGGCATCGCCGCCATCCTCCGCGGCGCCGGGGCCGCCCTTCTCCGCTTTGGGATCGCGCGGAACATCGTCCCAATCCTTCGGGTGCACGAT
>DATMKO010000062.1:0-3356 GCA_035571175.1 Steroidobacteraceae bacterium
CGCAATTCTCCGCCACATGCGGCTGCACGCCCGGATCCCGATTCGAGTTGCCGTGACTGCAATCCACCACGATGGTTGCCGGCAGGCCGGCCGAGGTGAGCTCCCGTTCCGCCACCGCAATGCTGACGGCGTCGTAATTGACCCGCCCGCCGCCGCCGCGCAACACGATATGCGCGTGCGCATTGCCGCGCGTGCGGAACACCGCCGACTGTCCCTGCTGCGTGATGCCGAGAAAATGATGCGCATGCCGCACCGATTGCAGGGCGTTTATCGAGGTCGCCAGCGCGCCATCCGTGCCGTTCTTGAATCCCACCGGGGTCGACAGGCCGCTCGCCATTTCCCGGTGCGTTTGCGATTCGGTGGTGCGTGCGCCAATGGCCGTCCAGGTGATGAGCTCGGACAAGTACTGCGGCATGATCGGGTCGAGCGCTTCGGTGCCTGCGGGAAGTCCGAGTTCGGCTATGTACAGCAATAATTCGCGCGCCAGCAGTATCCCCTTTTCAATGTGGAAGGAGTCGTCCAGATCCGGATCGTTGATCAGTCCTTTCCAGCCGACGGTGGTGCGCGGCTTCTCGAAGTAGACGCGCATGATCAACAGCATGCTGGACTCGACCCGCGACGCCAACTCCCTGAGTCGAGTCGCGTACTCGCGCGCGGCAACGACATCGTGAATGGAACAGGGACCGACGACCACGAACAGCCGGCTGTCGCGGCGCTCCAAGATGGCGCGGACGATTTCCCGGGACTTGAATACAGTCGCGGCGGCTCCAGCCGTGAGCGGCAGCCGCCGTTTGACCTCTTCGGGCGTCGCCAATAACTCGCTGGACGCCACATTGACGTTTTGCAGCTGGTCTTGAATATTTCCCACAGGATTTGCCTACATGGACGTGCGTATGGTCCAAAGCTCCGGAAAGAACTTCAGTTCCAGCGCCTTGGTTAAGTAAGACACGCCGCCGGTGCCGCCCGTGCCGCGCTTGTTGCCGATGATGCGCTCGACGGTTTTCACATGGGCAAATCGCCACAATTGGAATTTGTAATCCAGATCGACCAGGCGTTCGGCCAGCTCGTACAAGTCCCATTCCTTGACGGAGTTGTGGTACACGCTGAGCCACGCCGCCGCGACCTGCTTGCTGGCTTGATAGGGCTGCGTGAAGTCGCGGTCGATGGCTTCCGCCGGCACATCCAAGCCGCGCCGGCTGAGCAATCGCAGCACTTCATCGTAGAGACTGGGCGCATGCAGCGCCCGCTCGAGCAGCTCGTGGACTTCCTGGTCGGCGCGGAACACCTTGATGGTGTCGGCATTCTTGTTGCCGATCAGGAATTCCAGCATTCGATATTGCGGCGACTGAAATCCCGAGGACTTGCCGAGAGAATTGCGAAACGCCGAATAGTCGTGCGGCGTGATGGTCGCCAGTACATCCCATGATTGCAGCAACTGCTGCTGGATGGTGGACACCCGCGCCAGCATCTTGAAGGTCGGGCCCAGATCGTCGCGGCGGACGCAATCGACGGTGGCGTTGAGTTCATGCAGGCACAGTTTCATCCACAATTCCGAGACTTGATGGATGATGATGAACAGCATCTCGTCGTGCTGGTAGGACAGCGGATGCTGCGCATTCAGCAGCCGGTCGAGATTGAGGTACTGCGAATAGCTCAACGACTCGCCGAGGTCCCAATGTACCTGCTCGTCGCTCAAATCCACAAATGGCTTGATTTGCGGCGTTGTGCGCTTCATTTCAGCTCTTGAATACCCAACCGGGCACGGTGCGCCAGCCGGCCAGCAATTCACGGTCGAGACGCCGATAATCCGGCTCGAGCTTTTCCACCAAACGCCAGAAATTAGCCGAATGATTCATGTGTTTGGTGTGCGCCAATTCATGGATGAACAGATAGCGCACAACCTCCGGGCGCAGAAATACCAGGGAGCAATTCAAGCTGACGGTGCCGCGCGTGGAGCAGCTGCCCCAGCGCGTTCGCTGACAGCGTATGCTGACGCGCGAAACCGGATACTTGAGATCCGCCGCCAGTTCAAGCAAGCGCGGCGTCAGCCGCTCTTCGGCGGCGGCTTTCAGCCAGCCTTGCAGTAATCTGCGCACCGCCGGTTCATCCGGAGCGTGCACCGCGATGCCGCCGGCGTGGCGCTCGAGCATTTGCCCCGCGCCGCGGCGCCATTCCACGCCCAGAAGTTCGCCGGTGAATGCAAACTCGATGACGCGCGGCACCGGCTCGCTCGGAGCGACATAGCAGCGCATCGCGGCAACCTTGCGATTGATCCATGGCGTGAAGCGATGGACGAAATCACGCACTGCGTGAGCGTTGACGCCGACAGGCACCACGATTTCCACGCGTCCCCCGACATGCACCCGCGCTGTGAGCCGCCGTGCACGCGGACTGACACGAACTGCGAATGGGTCGCTGGAGCCGCGCGTCTCGAACAGCGATAACTGCGTGCCTTGTGGCTTCATCGCGCCGAATGATACCAGGTTCACTTCGCCAATAGCGCAAGCTGACGCTGCGCGGCTTTGTAGTCCGGAGCGGCGATCAGGGATTTTTCGATCCAGTTGCGGGCGCCCAAATGATCGCCGCGCGCCTGCAGCTCGCGGCCCAGAGCCAGGTACGCCTCCGCGTGTCCCCAGCCGGGCGTGTCGAGGTTCGTGCCCGACGACTCATCGAACAGATGCGCGGCCAGCTGCAGCTCGGTAAATGCATGCTGACTCTCGGGCGAGCCGGGTTTCGCGCCGCGCATGTCCTGCATCGCCAGCAGCAGCACGACGCGCGGATTGCGCGGCGCCAGATTGAACGCAGCCTTCAGGCGCTCCGCCGCGCGCGACCGCAGCAGCACCGACTCGAGCGATTTCAGGTCGGCAAGCGCCGCATAACAGGCGGATTGCAGCGCCAGGGCCTCCACCGATTTGGCATTCTTGTCGAGCAGCGGCTTCAATTCGTCGATGCAATCGGAAAACGCCGCGGCCGCCTCGCGGGCGTGACGTTGGCGCAAAAGATCGCCGATGCGGTACTGCGCATGCGCCAGGTGATAGCGCAAGGCCGCATCGGCGCTATCGTTCTTGACCTGGTTGGTCAGATTTTGAATCAGATTCGCCAGCGTATTGCTATCCTCGGTTTGATAGGCGTAGAGAATCTGCGCCTGAATATCGCCGCCTTCCTGCGCCACGACCGCGGCGGCGGCCAGCAGTCCTGTTAACAGAATATTTTTCGCGATGAACATACTTCCCTTTGTCCTTAAGCCGCGGCGCCCGCGCTTAGAATGGCAATCGAAGATAGCATAATGAGGTTGCCGCCTTGGGCCTGGATCTGATCGATATCGGTTCGAATCTTACGCATGACAGTTTCGCAGC
>DATMKO010000063.1:0-2474 GCA_035571175.1 Steroidobacteraceae bacterium
ACATTCGGCGGCGTATTGATCACGACCTGCCCGCCCGAATTCATCGTGTTGAGATCGAGCGTGCATATCTCGGGCTTGAGGATCTCGACATGCTCGACGCGTTTTTCCGGCGCCATCAGTGTGGTGCCGGGACCTGCGACCTTCGGGTCTTCCTCAGAAGGGACAAACCGCCCGCCCGGCCCCGTCGTCAGGTTGATCACGAGCTTCGGATTCTTCGCACGGATACGGTCCATCACGTCGCGGTAAAGGTCGATCGACATCGAGGGACGGCCGGTCTCGGGATCGCGCACATGGATGTGGGCAATCGAAGCCCCCGCCTCCGCCGCTCCCAGCGCACTGTCGGCGATCTGCTGCGGCGTGATCGGCAGGTGAGGCGACTGGTCCGGTCGGGTAATATTGCCCGTGATCGCGCAGGTGATGATGACTTTGGAGTGCGGTTGATACGCCATGGCGCGGTGCCTTTGCCGGCTTGATTGAGGTTGGCGACTGGAATAGCGCAACGGAAGGCTGGAAGCGAGCCGACCCGCCAGCATGGCGTCATGTTTTCTTCTTGGACGCGTGCGCATCGGGATCATTGGCCGGGGTTCGGACGCGCGAGGGAACGGGGAAGAAAATGCGCAGGTCGCAACAATTCTGCCGGGCAAAAATTTCCCCTGCATCGACAAATCGTGGTCGGTCCGCGGGCCAACATCTTGGAATATCGGGCACTTGAACACCGGCACACCGCTTGCTTGCGCTATCGCGCAACCTGCACCGACGAGGTACGGAGCACTCGATGTCAATCTCTTCCGTGACGGCCTTCGGACCGATCACAAGCACCATGTTCCCGCAGACCGCCGGCCCATCCGCCAGCGCCAGCGGAACCCCGTCGCAGGACAACAGCGTGGTGCAGGATTTTCTCGACTACGCCAAGATGTCCCCGGCGGAACGGATGCGCGAGAATATCCTGAAGAGCCTCGGGATGACGGAGCAGCAGTTCGAAAAGCTCTCGCCGGCGCAACAGCAGGCCGTGAATCAGAAGATCCAGCAGATCATGCTGCAACAGATTCAGCAAAACGCGGGCAAGACCGGCCAGCTTGTAAACGTCTCCGCCTGAGGTTCATGGCGCACCGCCGAAGACGCGTTAGCTAGCTGGAGTTTACGGGTCAGGCTTTCTTTTTGGCAGCCTTGCTTTTGACTGCGTTGCTTTTGGCGGTCGCTGCCTTCGCCTCAGCCGTCTTTATCTCCTCCAGCGCATTCTTCATCGCCCGCGCGTAGCTGTCGGCCGCATTCTCGGCGGTGATCTGCAGCCGCCGCGCCGCCGCGTTGGCCAGCAACATCATGTCCTTGGCGGTCTGCTTGAAGCGGGCCTTGCCCTCTTTGGTCTTGGCCTTGGCAGCCAAACCCGTCAGCCGTGCGTAACGTTTCTTGGCCTCCGCCATCAGCGCCTTGTGCTGCTGCTTTGCCATGGAGCGAATGACAATATCGAGGTCCGCTTCGGCCATTCCTTGATTCCTGAAATCCTGTCACCTGATCGCGGGCGTGCGCCCGTGTTCGTATCAACCATATCGCATGGATATCCGCTAGCCGGATTCCACTAAGGCGTGGATAGATGGTTCTGGGTCGTCGTCGAACAGACCACCCGCCCCTCGACCATCACCGTCCGCTCCAGCGCGCCGCCCGCTACCAGATCGTCGATCGTATCCGCACGCGCAATCAGCAAATCGGCGCGCGCGCCCTGGCGAATGCCCCAATCGGCGCCAAGCCCGATCATCTGCGCCGGCACGGTAGAGACCATCTCGAACACCTGGCGGAGATCCGAAAGGCCGAAATGCCCGGCGAGCAAGGTCCATCGCGCGATCTCGAGGAGATCGCCGGAGCCTGAGGGAACGAACGGGTCCTGAATATTGTCGGAGGCGGCTGCGACTGGGATTCCCGCTGCCAGTAACTCCCTGACCCGCGTCAGTCCGCGCGGCGGCAGGCGGTCCGCATCGCGGCCTTGCAGGAAAAGATTGGCGGCCGGCAGTGTCACGATGCCGACGCCGGCCTCGCGCAACTCGTCGATCGTACGCTGCGCCTTGTCTGGCGTCATGGCGCTTAGGGCCGAGGAATGGCCCGCGACCACGCGGCCGGCCATGCCATAGGCCCGCGTCATCCTGGCGATTTCGCTGAACATCGCCTTGGCGGGATCGAGATGTTCGTCGATGTGCATGTCGAGCGGCAGGCCGCTGCGCTCGGCGCTATCGAACAGAAGCTTCAGAAGAGCGAGCGGCTCGGAGGAAAAGGCCGGCACGCCGCCGATGGCATCGATTCCGAGATCGATCGCCTCTCGCAGCCAGGCATCACTCTCAGGTAGCATCGAGGTGGCGCCCGATGTGACATGGCCCACGATCTGGATGCGCATGAAAGCCGCGCACTGCGCCCGCAACTCGACCATGGCTTCGACGCCACGTACGCCGGTTTGCGGATCGATATTGGTATGGCTGCGGATCGCG
>DATMKO010000064.1:0-3970 GCA_035571175.1 Steroidobacteraceae bacterium
CCGGCCTATACTTTCATGCTGGGCTTGCTGGCGCTGTTCGGCTTCTTCGTCATCGCGAGCGGCGTGGACAAGCTGCCCGAATATGCCGCCGGCTTCAAGCAATTCCACAACAACTTTGCGGTGCCCGCGCTGCTGTTGCACAGCTTCCCGTCCTGGTTCGTAGGTGTAGCGTTTGCGGCAATCGGTATCGGTGCACTGGTGCCGGCGGCCATCATGTCGATCGCCGCGGCAAATCTCTATACGCGCAATATTCATCGCGAGTTCATCAACAAGAATCCCACCGATAAGCAAGAAGCGCGCGTTGCGAAGCTGGTATCGCTGATCGTCAAGGTCGGCGCTCTGGTGTTCATTTTGTTCGTGCCCACGCAATATGCCGTGCAGCTGCAGCTGCTGGGCGGCATCTGGATCATTCAAACGCTGCCGCCGGTCATGCTCGGCGCCTATACGCGCTGGTTCAACGCCTGGGCGCTGCTGGTCGGCTGGGCGGTGGGGATGGTCGCGGGAACCGCCATGGCCATTGCCGTCAACCTCACCAATACCTATCCGCTCTCGATCGGCGGCCACGGGTTCCCGGGCTACACCGCCGTTTACACCGTGATCCTGAATCTGGTCATTGCCGTGGTACTGACACCGGTGTTCAACGCCATGGGTGCGGCGCGAAATTCGGCCGACCAAACCGTGGCGGCCGATTACTACCACTGAGGCGCGAGGGATCGCCTGGGCGGCGCGGCTCCGCGCCCCCGCTGTCACATAACTGTCACAATCGGTCCCGATAATCGCCACTCTGTTAAGCCTTTGGCTCGATTAAGAACGCCAGGCTCAATCAACCGGAGCGATTCAATGAAAGTCCTCAAGCGCCTTGTGATCTTAGGCGTCGCAGCTTCCATTAGCCTGGCGGCCTCGGCGGCCGATATTTCCGGCGCCGGTGCGACATTTCCCTATCCGATCTATGCCAAATGGGCGGATGCCTATAAGAAACTCACCGGTGTCGGGCTCAATTACCAGTCCATAGGCTCCGGCGGCGGCATCAAGCAGATCAAGGCGAAAACCGTGACTTTTGGCGCGTCCGATATGCCCTTGAAGCCGGACGATCTGCAATCCTCCGGCCTGATTCAATTTCCCATGATCATCGGTGGCGTGGTCCCGGTGGTGAACGTCAAAGGGGTGTTGCCCGGTCAATTGCATTTGGACGGCGCCGCGGTCGCGAGCATTTACCTCGGCGATATCACCCAATGGAACGACCCGGCGATCAGGAAGCTGAACCCGAAACTGACGCTGCCCAGCACGGCGATTGCGCCGGTGTATCGCTCGGACGGCTCCGGCACGAATTTTCTATTTTCCGATTATCTGTCCAAATCCAGCGCGAAATTTCAATCAACCGTCGGCGCCAACACCTCGGTGCAGTGGCCGATCGGCATCGGCGCCAAGGGTAATGAAGGCGTGGCGAACATGACGACGCAGACCGATGGCGCGATCGGCTACGTTGAATATGCCTATGCCAAGCAGAACAAGATGTCTTTCACCTTGCTCACCAACAAGTCCGGCAATACCGTCGCGCCGAGCGCGGAGTCCTTCCAAGCCGCGGCGGCAAACGCCGACTGGGCCGGCGCCAACAGCTACTATCTGATTTTGACCGATCAGGCCGGCGCCCAGAGCTGGCCGATCACGGGCGCGAGTTTCATTCTGGTATA
Source organism: Steroidobacteraceae bacterium (assembly GCA_035571175.1). Classification (GTDB taxonomy): domain Bacteria; phylum Pseudomonadota; class Gammaproteobacteria; order Steroidobacterales; family Steroidobacteraceae; genus Bog-1198. The sequence goes on from DATMKO010000064.1 coordinate 1,692, forward strand.
CAAACAGCCGGATGACCCGGCGCCGGTCAACGAAGCTCTGAAATTCTTCGCCTGGGCCTACAAGGACGGCGCTCCGATGGCGGCCGAACTTGACTATGTGCCGCTGCCCGCAGCCTTGATTGCCCAGGTAAAAAAGACCTGGGCATCGCAGGTCACCGCGGGCGGCCACCCGGTGTACGGCGGCAATTAATCGCAACCTAAGCGGGTTAGCCAGCTAAGATTTTTGGTTAAGATACGGTCGAGCCCGAAAGTATTGCGCTTTCGCGTTTGACCGATTTCGTCTTAAGCGGGAGCGAAGCTGACATCGTGGCGATCATAGAACCCGGGCACGCCGCAAAGCAGTTGATTTACGAGAGAATCTTCCGCTCGGCGACATTTACCGCGGCGATTTTGGTGTTGTTGATCTTGGGCGGAGTGGCCGCCTCATTGCTGCGTGGTGCGTGGCCGGCCTTGAGCCACTTCGGCTTCACATTCGTGACTCGCGAGATTTGGAATCCGGTCACGGATCAATTTGGTGCGCTGGCGCCGATCTACGGCACGGTGGTCACCTCATTGATCGCGATGCTGCTGGCGGTGCCGGCGGGTTTCGGCATCGCCATGTTCTTGACCGAACTGTGCCCGCCGCTGCTGAAGCGGCCCATCGGCGTTGCCGTTGAGCTGTTGGCGGCGGTTCCCAGCATCATCTTCGGGATATGGGGATTGTTCGTGCTCGCCCCGGTGCTGCAGCGGCACGTGCAGCCCTGGTTGATCGGCTCCCTGGGCAATGCTCCCGCCATCGGCCGCCTGTTCAAGGGCCCGCCCTATGGGATCGGCATACTGACCGCAGGCGTCGTGCTTGCCATCATGGTGCTGCCGTTCATTGCCGCGACCATGCGGGATGTGTTCGATACCGTGCCGGCGATGCTCAAGGAATCCGGCTACGGGCTGGGCGCCACCACCTGGGAAGTGATCTGGAATGTGGTCGTGCCGCATTCGCGCGTAGGTATTGTCGGCGGCGTCATGTTGGGCCTCGGCCGTGCGCTCGGCGAGACCATGGCAGTGACATTCGTGATCGGCAATGCGCACCGCATCAGTTCCTCGTTGCTGGCGCCGGGCACCACCATTTCTTCGGCCATCGCCAATGAATTCACCGAAGCGGTGGGAGATCTTTATACCTCGTCGCTGATTGCGCTCGGGCTGCTGCTGTTTCTCATCACTTTCACGGTGATTGCGCTGGCACAGGCGATGTTGCGCAGGCTCGAGCGGCGGGTAGGTGCCGCGGTATGAATCGACGCATGCTGCGCAAGTTCAAGAACGGCGCTTTTCTGACGCTTTCTCTGTTGGCGACGCTGACGGGACTGGCCTGTTTGGCGGCGCTGCTGTGGACGCTCATATCGCATGGGCTGGCGGGTATGTCAGCGCGCATCTTCACGCAAATGACCCCGCCGCCGGGAGGTCAGGGCGGCTTGCTCAATGCCCTGTACGGCAGCGGCGTGATGACCTTGCTGGGCATCCTGATCGGATCTCCCATCGGCGTGCTCGCGGGTACCTATCTCGCCGAATACGGCAGGAGTTCGCGCCTGAGCACGGCGATTCGATTCATCAATGATGTTCTCCTGAGCGCTCCCTCGATCATCATCGGACTTTTCGTCTATGAGGTCGTGGTGGTTCGAATGGGTCATTTTTCCGCAATCGCCGGCGCCCTGGCGCTTGCGGTGTTGGCGATCCCGGTAACCTTGCGAACCACCGAAGACATGCTGAACCTCGTGCCCATCGGCATGAAGGATTCTTCGGCGGCGCTCGGCGCCTATCCCTGGCGCACAACCTTGAGCGTGTTGTATCCCGCGGCGCGCAGCGGCATAGTCACCGGCTTGCTGCTGGCGATCGCCCGTATCAGCGGCGAAACCGCGCCGCTGCTGTTCACCGCGCTCAACAACCAATTTTGGAGCAACAATTTGAATGCTCCGATGGCCAATCTGCCCGTGGTCATTTTTCAATTTGCCTTGAGTCCGTACAAGGACTGGCAGGACCTGGCCTGGGCGGGCGCGTTGATCATCACCGTGACCATCCTGCTGCTGAGTATTTCCGCCCGCGTGTTGCTGGCGTTGCTGCAGATGCAGCGAGGATCATAAAGGAATGATTCCGTCGACCAAGCTGCCGAAGCACTTGAAGACGCGCCTGCCCTACCCGGTGGCGGCGGCGGCCGCGCAGGACTCGGGGCCGCCAAAGATCGAAGTGCGGGGATTGAATTTCTTCTACGGCGAGCTGCAGTCGCTGCATAACATCAATATGACCCTGGC
>DATMKO010000065.1:0-4132 GCA_035571175.1 Steroidobacteraceae bacterium
CGGTGCATCACATAGACTCGATCGGCAATGGCTCTTATGACATGTAAATCATGAGAGACGAATAGATACGCCACCTGCAGCCGATCCTTTAGATTCGCCAACAAAGTCAGGATCTGATCGCGCAGCAGCACATCGAGCGCCGATACCGCCTCATCGAATGCGATCACCTTCGGCTCCGTGATCAGCGCGCGTGCGATGGCGATTCGTTGGCGTTCGCCGCCGGAAAACTCGTGCGGAAAACGCCGCGCATCGCTTGCCCTCAGCCCCACTTGTTCGAGCATGGCGGCAACGGCGCGCCGACGCTCCGCCGCCAAAGGAGGCGCGTCGAGCAGGAAGAAAGGCTCCGCAATCAACCGCTCGACCGGCCACCGCGGATCGAAACTGCCATACGGATCTTGAAACACGGCTTGTATGGCGCGGCGCAGGCGACTCAAGTTTGCGCCTTTGGCGCTCGAGAATTCATCGCCCAGCAATCGTACTTCCCCTGCTGAAGATCGCTGCAGCGCAAGAATTACCTTCATCAGGCTGGACTTCCCCGAACCGGACTCGCCGACCAGGCCGACGGTTTCTCCGGCATGAACGGCCAGCGACACTCCGTCGACGGCGCGCAGCGGCGGCGCCGCATGCCACAACGAGCGCCTCTTGCGCGGGTAGTCGAGCACGATGCCAGAGGCCCGCAATACCACGGCACCGCCCTTTTGCATCACGCCGCGCTTTGATTGCAGTTTCGCGGCGGCCAACAGCGCCGCCGTATACGGGTGATTGGGATCGCGCAGAACCTGGGTCGTTGACCCTTGCTCGACGATCTGCCCTTCTTGCATGACGGCAACTCGATCGGCGAGTTGGGCAATCACGGCGAGATCATGCGATACCAGAATCAAGCCCATATTGCGTGTGCGGGCCAGGTCGCGGAGCAGAAGCAATACCTGCGCCTGCGTAATGACGTCCAGCGCGGTAGTGGGTTCATCGGCGATCAACAGCGGCGGCGCCATGATCACCGCCATCGCGATCGCCACCCGCTGCCGCTGGCCGCCGGACAATTCATGGGGGAATTTGCCGAGCTCGCCCTGCTCGCCGCTCAAACCCACCAGGTCGAGTGTTTCGCGTGCCGCAGACCGAGCCTCGATGCTGGACAGCGAGCGGTGCAACCGCACCGTCTCCGCCACTTGATCGCCGATGCGCATCAACGGATTCAAGGCGCTCATGGGCTCCTGGAAAACCATGCCGATATCGCGGCCGCGAATGTTTTGCATCTCCAGATCGCCCTTATTGTTGAGCGCCTCGCCGCGCAGACGCACCGCGCCGGTCGCCGAAGCGGCCGCGGGCAGGAGCCGCATGATCGCCAGCGCCGTCATCGATTTTCCGGATCCCGAGGCGCCGACCAGCCCGAGGATTTCGCCGCTGCGGACCTCGAGCGACAGGTTCTTGATGACCGGAGTCGCAGCGACGACGACGTTCAGTGCCTCGATTTCCAAGAGATTGGCCGCAGTCATTGCTTACGAGAGAGCGATTGCCGCAATCCCTCGCCCAAGAGATTCAACCCCAGTACGAAAAGCAGCACTGCGAAGCCCGGAAACAAGGCCAGGAACGGCGCAAGCGCGGTCAAGGTTTGCGCCTCGTTGAGCATGCGCCCCCAACTGGGGATCGGCGGCTGCGCGCTCAAGCCGACATACGACAGGCCGGCTTCGGCAATGACTCCCAGGGAAAATTGAATCGTGCCTTGAATGACCAGCAACCCCACGAGATTCGGCAGCATGTGTTCATAGGAGATTCGCAGCGGACTTTTGCCCGCAACGCGTGCGGCCAACACATAGTCGCGGGCCCATAGCTGCAGCGCTCCGGCGCGCGTGACGCGCGCAAATACCGGGATGTTGAATATGCCGATGGCGATGATGGCGTTGACGGCGCCGGGACCAAACACGGCAGTGATCAGAATCGCGAGAAGCAGGGCCGGGAACGCGAATATCAAATCGTTGCCGCGCATCACGAGTTCATCGATCCCGCCGCGATGTGCCGCAGCAAGCAAACCTGCGGGCACACCCACGAGCGACCCAATCGCCACCGACAGCAACGCCACCCCGACGGAAGTTTGCGCGCCAGCCATGATCATCGAGAGCACGTCGCGGCCGAGTTGATCGGTGCCGAACCAATGATGTTCATCCGGCGCGCGCAGCTTGTCGACAATGGACAAGGCAGCGGGATCGTACGGTGTCCAGAACCGTGCAATGACAGCGATCGCCATGAAGCATGCGGTGATGAATACGCCGGCGATCAAACTGAGATTGCGCGAGGCGGCGCCGTTCATGGCCTACGCCGCGCGCAATCGCGGATTGACGAGTACATAGGCAAGGTCGATCAAGAAAGTCACCGTCACCACGGCGAACACCAGAATAATCACCACGCTTTGTACGACGATCAAATCGCGCTGCGCGATGGCTTGAAACACCAACCGTCCCAATCCGGGGAGAAAGAATACGTTTTCGATGATCACGCCGCCCGCCAGGAGAAAGGAGAACTGCATGCCGAGGATGGTCAGGACGGGAATCAGCGCATTGGGCAGGGCATGCCGCCACAGTACCCGCCACTCGCCGGCGCCCTTGGCGCGCGCCGAGCGAATGTAATCCTCGTGCAACGTGTCAATCAGCGCCCCGCGCATGACCCGCGCCAGGATCGCGGCCTGCGGCATGGCCAGGGCAATCGCGGGCAGTGTCAACGCCTTCAGCGCCGTCCAGAATCCCGCCTCCCAACCGGGGAACCCGCCTGCGGAAACCCAATGCAATCCGATGGCAAATAGCAGCACCAGCAACATGCCCAGCCAGAAATTGGGGATCGCCAGACCCAGTTGTGTGAGTCCGCTCAAGGCAAAATCGCTCGCGCGCCCGCGTTTCGCCGCGCCCCATAATCCAACCGGAAAGGCCAGCGCCGTGGACAGCGACAAGGCATACAGCGCCAAGGGCAACGATACCTGCAGCCGTTCAGCCACGAGAGTGCTTACCGGCACGCGATATGTGTAGCTCAAGCCGAAATCGGCGTGCAGCAAGCCGGCGACCCAGCGCAGGTAGCGCTGCAAGGGCGCGATATCGAGACCCAATTGATGACGCAGCAAGGTCACGGTACCGGGATCGGCTTGCAATCCCATCATGTAACGCACGGGATCGCCGGGCACGATTTGCACGATGACGAATACGATCGCGGTCGCGACCAGCAACGTTGCCGCAAGCACGCCGACGCGCCCCATGACATACGGGCCGCCGAAACGGCGCCACACCAGACCCGCCAGCAGCAGCACCGCCGCCGAGAAGACGATGCCGGCGCCTCGAAACGGCCGCGCCGCCAAAGTACCGGGCGCGGCGCCGTCGAAGCGCGACGCGTAGCCGGCTTCACGGTAGTGGGCGCGGCTCACGTCGATGGCGCCGAGCACATTGTCGAAGCCGATTCCCTGCAGCTGCGCATTCCAGACATCCAATCTCGGGTACTGGAACAGGAAACCGTTGACGGCATCCTCGGCTAGCTTGCGCTGGATCTGCTGCAGCAAATCGCGCCGTTTCGCAGGATCGACGCTTGCGTCCAAGGCAGCGATGAGCGCCTTGAATTCGGGATTCAAATATCCGAAATAATAATCGTCGCGGGCATAGATATCGTAGTCCAGGGGTTCGGCGTGTCCGACGATGCTCATGTCGTAGGCATGGCGGCTGTAGACCTGATCCAGCCACTGCGCCCACTCGAGATTTTCAATTCGCAGTCGAATTCCGATCTGCGCCAACTGCGAGGCCACGATTTCCCCGCCGCGGCGGGCGTAGCTCGGCGGCGGCAGCTTCAGCGTCATGGCAAAGCCCTGTGGGTACCCGGCTGCCGTCATCAGTTCTTTGGCCTTGGCGATGTCATGCGGATACATGCCGGTCAGATCGACGTAGGCCGGATTGCGCGGCGGGAAATGGCTGCCGATGGGCGTGCCATAGCCGAACATGGCACCGTCGATGATGGCGCGGCGATCCAATGCGTATGCAATCGCCCGGCGAACCAGTAAATTGCCCAGCGGCGCAACGCGCTCGTTCAGCGCCAGCACGGTTTCCATTTCGGTGGTGCCGGCGAATACTGCAAAACGCGGATCGGCGGCAAACTGCGCAAAACT
>DATMKO010000066.1:0-2526 GCA_035571175.1 Steroidobacteraceae bacterium
TCGGCACGCTGTTGGCGGGCATCAACTTCGTCACGACCATCTTGAAGTTGCGTGCCCCCGGGATGGGGTACATGCGGATGCCGGTATTTTGCTGGACCGCACTTGCCGCGAACCTGCTGATCGTGGCTGCCTTCCCCATCCTGACTGCGACACTCGGAATGTTGCTGTTAGACCGTTACATCGGCGCGCATTTTTTTACCAACGACGCCGGCGGCAACGCCATGCTGTATTTCAATCTCATCTGGGCGTGGGGCCATCCCGAAGTCTACATTCTGATCTTGCCGGCGTTTGGCATCTTCTCGGAAGTCATCGCCACCTTCTCCGGAAAAAACCTCTTCGGTTATCGCTCCATGGTAATGGCGACGATGGCGATCTGTATCTTATCGTTCATGGTCTGGCTGCATCACTTCTTCACCATGGGCGCCGGCGCCAACGTGAACGCCTTTTTCGGCATGATGACCATGATCATCGCCATTCCCACCGGCGTAAAGGTCTTCAATTGGTTATTCACCTTGTACGGTGGCCGCATCCGCTTTGAAGTGCCCGTGCTTTGGTCCATCGGCTTCATGGTGACCTTTGTCATCGGCGGATTGACGGGCGTCTTGATGGCCGTGCCCCCGGCAGATTTCGTGTTGCATAACAGCGTATTTTTAGTAGCCCACTTCCACAATGTGATTATTGGCGGCGTGCTATTCGGCGCAATGGCGGGCTACAACTACTGGTTCCCGAAAGTATTCGGCTTCACGCTGAACAAGCGCCTCGGCCAGCTCAGCTTTTGGTGCTGGCTCATTGGGTTCTATCTTGCTTTTATGCCGCTCTACATCCTGGGGCTATTCGGCATGACGCGGCGCATGCAGCATTACGCCAATACCGCTTGGCAGCCGTACTTAGTCGTCGCGGAGGTCGGCGCGATCGTGATTCTCGTCGGCATTTTAGCCACGATCGCCCAGCTCACGGTCAGCATTCGCACGCGCGCGCGCCACCGCGACCTGACCGGTGATCCTTGGAACGGCAGAACCCTGGAGTGGTCCACTGCTTCGCCGCCGCCGAGGTACAACTTCGCCGTCATGCCGCGCGTTGAGTCCCAGGACGCCTTTGCCTATATGAAACAGAACGGTACGGCGGCGGTGCCGCCGGGCGAATATGAGCCGATCGAACTGCCGAGCAATAGCCCCAATGGATTTGTCACCGCGTTCTTCGCGGTGATCACGGGGTTCGCGCTAATTTGGCACATCTGGTGGATGGCGATCGGGGCGCTCGCAGGCGCCGGCGTGACGCTCTTGATGTTTGGCTGGTTCGAGCGTGTCGAACTTAAGATTTCAGCCGAGCAACTGGCGAAAGATGATCGCGCGCGGCTGTCGAGGATGAGTGTCGCATGAGTTCTCCTTTAGCAGCTGCAGCTTATGACGGAGTTCCGCAGCCGATAGCCGCATTTGGCGGAGGCGGTCCTCCACCAGTGCGAATTGTCGTCTCGTACGGATTCTGGATATTCCTGCTCAGCGATATCATCATGTTCTCCGCGCTGTTCGCGGCTTATGCGGTTCTCTCCGGGCAGACCGCCGGAGGCCCCACCGCCCACAGCCTGTTCCAATTGCGCCATGTGGGGGTGGAAACGGTCTGCCTGCTTTTCTCGAGCTACACATGCGGCCTAGCCATACTGTTTCTTGCGCGGCGACGTCTCAAGGATGCTTATATCCTCTTCGGACTGACCTTCGTCCTCGGCGTGATCTTTGTCAGCTTGGAATTCTCCGAGTTTGCCGCAATGGTTGCGCAGGGTGCCGGCCCCTCACGGAGTGCCTTTCTTTCGGCTTTCTTCAGTCTGGTGGGTTTGCACGGCGCGCACGTGACTGCGGGATTGCTTTGGCTCACGTTCATGATGGCGCAGCTTAAAGCGAAGGGCCCACGCCCGTTCGTGCTGCGCCGGATTCTCTGCTTCAGCCTGTTCTGGCACGCGTTGGACATTATCTGGGTCGCGGTAATGTCCTTGGTTTACCTCATGGGAGCGCGCGTATGAGTGATTCCCTGGAACATGCATCGGCGACTGCTCCGGGTCCTGGGGATACTGACGAGGAAGCCTCCCGCAGTGCTGTAACCTATACTGTCGGCCTGGTATTTGCGTTGCTGCTCACCGCAGCATCGTTCATGGTGTCTCAGGCGCACCTCCTGTGGCAGCCTGGTTTGTCGGTGGGGCTGGCGGTGCTGGCGATCGCTCAAATGGGAGTGCATTTGGTCTTCTTCCTGCACCTCAACAGCGGACCCGACAGTCACAATAACGTACTCGCGCTCGCGTTTGGCCTATTGATCGTAACGTTGGTTGTCGGCGGATCACTCTGGATCATGGCTAACCTCAACGCAAACATGATGCCCGAATCCGCGGTGATGGAAATGCAGCGGTAAGCGGCTCGCGCCGCGTCGCTGGGTGTCTTACGGCGTACGCAATTCGGGCGCGCGTCAGCAAGATCTCAATGCACACCAAATCGCCGAGGGCATCACGAACAGTCGCTGCATTCGCTGCAACACGAGCGA
>DATMKO010000067.1:0-3026 GCA_035571175.1 Steroidobacteraceae bacterium
ACCATCATCGATGTGGGAGGGGAGTCGAGCCGCCCTGGATCGCTTCCCGTCGAGGAGTCGCTGGAGCTCGCACGAGTTGTGCCGGTCATCGAGGGCATCGCTGCGGCTTCCAACATCGCCATTTCGATCGATACGGTGAAACCTGCAGTGATGGCCGCGGCGGTCGCGGCCGGCGCCTGCATCATCAACGACATCCATGCCTTGCGCGCTTCCGAGGCACGCTCCATCGCAGCCGCGACTCAAGCCGGGGTGTGCCTGATGCACATGCAAGGCGAGCCGCGTACGATGCAGGACAGCCCGCACTACAATGATGTCGTGGCTGAGGTGATTGCCTTTCTGCTGCATCGACGGCAAGCATGCGTCGCGGCGGGTGTGGCATCCGATGCAATCGCGGTCGATCCGGGGATTGGATTTGGCAAGAAACTGGAGCACAACTTGGCGCTGTTGAAAGAGTTGCCGCGGTTCGCGGCGCTGGATGCGCCTTTATTGATCGGCGTATCGCGCAAAAAAATGATTGGCGAGATTCTCGGCAAACCAATGGCGGAGCGGCTCCATGGCGGCTTGGGGTTGGCGGCGCTGGCTGTAGTCCACGGCGCGCGCATCATTCGTACCCACGATGTGGGCCCCACTCGGGATGCCATCTGCAGCGTCACCGCGGTTCTACAGGGAATGGCAAATTGACCAAGTATTTTGGTACCGATGGCGTGCGCGGCCGCGTCGGTGCCGCGCCGATGACGGTGGACTTTGCATTGCGCCTGGCGAGCGCCGCTGCACGAGTGCTCAGCCCCAGCGGCGGCCGCGTCCTCATCGGCAAGGACACGCGCGTATCGGGCTACATGTTCGAGTCGGCGTTGGAGGCCGGATTTGTGGCAGCCGGCGTGGACGTGATGCTGATCGGACCCCTGCCCACTCCCGGCATTGCCTATATGACCCAGCGCCTGGGTTGCAGCTTCGGCGTCGTGATCAGCGCCTCGCACAATCTCTATGAGGACAATGGCATCAAGTTCTTCGACGCCACCGGCAGCAAATTGTCGGACCGCGTAGAACAAGAAATCGAGGCGCTGCTCGATCTGCCGGTGATCACGCAGGAATCCCAGCATCTGGGCAAAGCCATCCGCATCGACCGCAGCCGCACGCAGTATCAGGATTTCTGCGCTTCGAGCATCCCCTCCGGCGTGAGCCTCAAGGGTTTCAAAATCGTCATCGATTGCGCCAACGGCGCAGGCTACAAGGTGGCACCTCGAGTGCTCGCGGATTTGGGCGCCGAAATCGTACCCATCGGTTGCTCGCCGAACGGCCGCAACATCAACGATGGCTGCGGGTCGACCTCACCGGAACTGCTGCAGCTGACGGTTCCCGGCGTACGCGCGCAGCTGGGGCTGGCGCTTGACGGCGATGGCGACCGGCTCGTCATGGTGGACGAACTGGGGCGCTGTGTGGACGGCGACCAGTTGCTTTTCATTCTTGCCACGGCGCGACGCCAAGCCGGCGAATTGCAAGGTCCGGTGGTGGGAACCGTGATGAGCAATCTTGGCCTGGAACACGCGTTGGCGGAGCGCGGCATTGAATTCTTGCGCGCCCAGGTCGGCGATCGCAATGTGCTTGCCATGCTGAATGAGGCGGGCGGGACCCTGGGCGGAGAGACCTCGGGCCATATACTCTGTTTGGATAAAACCACGACCGGTGACGGCTTGATCAGCGCCCTGCAGGTGCTGGCCATCATGAAGCAGACCGGCGCCGGGCTGGCCGAACTCGCCGCCGCCATGCGCAAGTATCCGCAGGTGCTGCTGAACGTACAGGTGGCAACGCGCTTCGACCCATTGGCGGAACCGCAAGTGCTGCAAGTGGTTGCGGACGTCGAGCGTCGTTTCGGCGGCCACGGACGCATCGTGCTGCGCGCCTCGGGCACGGAACCCGTGATTCGGGTCATGGTGGAGGGGTCCGATGCCGCCCTGGTCAAGCAGGGGGCCCGGGAGATCGCCGCGATCGTGGCGGCCGTATCGTCGAGCGCTGTCTGAAGCGAATTCCCAGGCTGGTAATGGGCAGGTTCCCGGCGGGGCTTGCAGTTACGAGGCTGCGCGGCTAATCTTCCGCGCCTTTCCCGCAGGGCAAATGCCCGAAGGTTGGCTATGCGTCGTCCGATGGTCGCGGGCAATTGGAAAATGCACGGGTCACAGGCCGCCAATCAGGCACTGCTCGCCGAGTTGGAGGGCTACGTCAAACCTGACTGGCCGATCGACATCGTGGTATTTCCGCCCTATGTTTATATTGCTGACGCCGTGCGAGTGTTGGAAGGCGGACGCATCCAGGTTGGCGCGCAGGACGTTTGCGCCGAATCCGGAGGCGCGTTCACCGGCCAAGTGGGTGCAACGATGCTCAAGGATGTCGGCTGCAGCTATTGCATCGTGGGACATTCGGAACGGCGCCGCTGGTATCACGAGGACGACGCCTTGGTGGCACGCAAATTTGCCGCAGCGTTGGCGGGGGGTCTGACGCCGGTTCTGTGCGTCGGGGAAACCCTGGAGGAACGCGAGGCGCAACACACCGAAGCGGTGGTCGGGCGACAAGTTGATGCAGTGATCGCGATGCATGGAATCGGCGGATTTGCCGCTGCCGTTCTCGCTTACGAGCCGGTGTGGGCGATTGGCACGGGGCGTACCGCCTCGCCGGAACAGGCGCAAGCGGTGCACGCGTTCTTGCGCAGCCGGATTTCAGCGCATGATGCTAAGATAGGCGGCCGTCTGCGGATTCTTTACGGCGGCAGCGTAAAAGCCGGCAATGCAGCAGAACTTTTTGCCATGCCTGACGTGGACGGTGGATTGGTGGGTGGCGCTTCCTTGAGCGCCGATGAGTTTCGGCAGATTTGCGCGGCTGCGGCCGTTCGCCATTGAGAGATCTCTTATGTTGCGTGGTTTCATATTGGCAGTGCACGTATTACTGGCGCTGATGATCATCGGACTGGTGCTCCTGCAGCGCGGTAAGGGCGCGGAAGCGGGCGCCGGATTTGGTTCCGGTGCTTCGGGCAC
>DATMKO010000068.1:0-6045 GCA_035571175.1 Steroidobacteraceae bacterium
AATGACGGCCACCTGCAGCAGGGTGACCAAGCGCCCCAGGGTGAGCGCGCTCAATATGATGGGCAGGAGATACAGGTTCAGCAGCGGGCTTGCGCCTTTCCCCGTGAACCACAACACCCCGGTGATGAACAGCAGCATCGACCAAGATTCGATCAGCAGTTTGGTGCGGGTGCGCCCCGGCAGGAAACGGCGCGCGCGAAAAACCACGATGGCGGCGGCGAATGCAGCGAGCAAGCCGAGAACCGGCCAAAATTGGCTGATCAGCGCCCGTGACCAGACCAGCACCAGCGCCGCGAGCACCAGACACAAAATCTCGATGGACCGCGTGCTGCGCACGGGTTTATCCGACTTGAGCCGCGGTGGTAACGGGCCGCGCGTGCGGGTTCGGTGACGCCTTCAGTTCCTCGAGGGCGCGCCTGACCTCGGCGTCACGCTGCAGCAGAGGCGCGGTCTCGGCGGCAGGCGCGGCCGGGGCTGCCGGATCGCGCGGCAGCTCGATGTCAGGTGCAATGCCGCGATGATTGATGGATGCGCCGGACGGCGTGTAATACAGCGACGTGGTGAGCTTGACCGCGCGGTCGTCGGCAAGCGGCACTATTGTCTGCACCGATCCCTTGCCGAATGTCGTGCGACCCATGAGTTTGGCGCGATGTTGATCCTTGAGGGCGCCGGCGACGATCTCCGCCGCCGAGGCCGTGCCGCCATCGACCAACACCACGATCGGCGCGCCGTTCAGCGCATCTCCAGGCGTCGCGTCCATCTCGAATTTGGAATCGGGAGTGCGCCCTTTCGCCGTAACGATGACGCCGCTATCAAGAAACGCATCGGCCACCGCGACCGCCGCCTCCAGCACGCCGCCCGGGTTGTCGCGCATGTCGAGCACCAATCCCTTGAGCTCCGCGCCGTTGTGCTTGCGCAGATCTTTGAGCGCCACACCCAATTCGTCGCCGGTGGTTTCGCTGAACTGCGAAATCCGCACGTAGCCGAAGCCGGGTTCGATCAATTCCGCCCGCACGCTATGCAAATCGACCCGCGAGCGCTTCAATGTGAACAACATTGGCTCCGCGACGCCCTCGCGCATGATGCCGATCTTGACAGTCGTCCCCTCGGGGCCGCGCATTCGCCCAATCGTGTCTCCCAAGGCGCTGGTATTCACGGCGACACCGTCGATGGTCACGATGACATCGCCGCTGCGAATGCCCGCCTTCGCCGCAGGCGATCCATCGAAAGGCGCGATCACCACGACCTGTTCATCCTCGATCGATATCTCGATGCCGACGCCCGAATAACGGCCCGAACTGCTGATCTTGATCTCGTCATAGTCCTCGCCGTCGAGATACGCTGAGTAGGGATCGAGCGAGGACACCATGCCGCGAATCGCCGCCTGCAGCAGCTGATGGTCGTCGACCGGATTCACATAATCATGCTTCACCCGCTCCAGCACCTCGGCCAGCGTGCGGGCGTCCTGCCAGGGGAGATCGGCGCCGAGGCCCGGCTTGTCCGCCAATACGCCGTGCGCCAGCCCCAGCGATACGCCAATGGCGATGCCGATGGCCAGCACTAGGAAGTTGCCAGGTTTCTTGATCATCAGATGTCGCAGCATACGTGCGCAGAAGGCGCGCCGCCAGCCGGCGTTTGTGACTACGGTTTCGACCTGAGCCAGATCTTGGGGTCGACGGTTTTGCGACCCTCGCGGATCTCGAAATAAAGCTGCGGCTCGGCGCCGTCGCCATCGTTCAAGGCGGCGATCACATCGCCCGGCGCCACCCAGTCACCGACGGACTTATACAGGACCTCGGCGTGTCCGTAGAGCGTCATGTAGCCGCCGCTGTGGCCGATGATGAGCAGCAGTCCAAGACCTTGCAGCCAGTCGGCATACACCACGCGGCCAAAGAAGGGTGCCCGCACCTTGGCGCCACGCGCGGCATCGATCATCACGCCGTTCCAGCGCACTCCGGCAGCGCCGCTGTCCCGCGCCGCGTTATAGCGCGCGCTCACGTTTCCCTGCACCGGCCAGGGCAAGCGGCCGCGCATGGCGACGAAGCTCTGCGTGGCATCGACCGGGAAGTCCTGCATGACCCGCGCGAGTTCCGCCACCAGCGACTCCACGGCCTGTTCTTCGCGCTTCAAATCGCTCAGCTGCTGATTGCCGCTCGATAATTTTTTTGTCAGCGCGGCAACCGCCTCGCTGCGTTCGGCGCGCGCGCGCTGCAAGCCCGCAATTTCGCGATTCGCATCGTCCTCCAGACCCTGCAATTTTTGTGTCTGCTGCTCGATCTCCGCGACCAACTGCGTAAGCCGGGTCTCTTCGGCTCTGATGGATTCGATCTTGGCGCTGCGCTGCTGTGCAAAATAGCCGTAGTAGGCGAGACTGCGGCCGAGGCCGGCAGGATCGTTTTGATTCAAGAGCAGCTTGAGTTCGTCCTGACGGCCGAGCATGTATGCCTCGCGCAGCTGCGCGGCCAGCGTCGACTGCTCCGCTTGCAGCATGTTTTGCGCGCGCGTTTGCTCGACTCGCAATTCCGCGCGGCGGCGCTCCGCGGCGAGTTCGGCCGTGCGCAACTCGTCCAGACGTTGTCGCTTCGCGGCAATCACCAGCTCGGATTCGCGAACGCGCGCGCTCAAGGCGTCGCGCTGCTTGAGCTCGGCGCCGATGCGATTCGTCAGCTCGGCGATTCGCGCGCGCACCGCCGCGAGTCTGGCTTTCGCAGCGTCCGCGTGCGCCGCGTCTTGAGGTTCGGCGGCTGCGGCCAGGCCGCCGGCGCACAGCAGCACGGCCGCGGCGGCGGACGCGCACAGGCTTCGAACCAGCCGATTCACAGGAAGGCCTTCATGTTGCGCCCAAGCATACAAGCCTTGCGCCCGCTGCTATACTTGCGCGCCCGAAAATCCCATACGTGCGGCACATGCAGAGACTGTTAGAGTACATCGGCAATCATCCCTATCTCGCGGCCGCGGCCGTGACCGCCGCCATTGTCGTGCTCGCGTATGAGCTGCGCGCCCGGGTGCAGGCATTTGCCGCATTGAGCGCCATGCAGGCTGTCAGGCTCATGAATCAAGGCGCCCTGGTCATAGATTTGCGCGCCAAGGAATTGTACGACGCCGGGCATATCGGCGACGCGCGCCACGTGCCTCTCGCCGAACTTGATTCGCAGGCGGAAAGTTTGAAGAAATGGCGCGATAGGAACGTCATTACCTATTGCGACAACGGCGTCACTGGCGCAAGTGCTGCGCGCGCGCTGATCAGACTCGGGTTCACCAAGGTATTCAATCTTCAAGGCGGACTCAATGCCTGGGTGAAGGACAACATGCCCCTGGCGAAGACCGCGTCCGGGGGCAAAAGTAGTTCGAAATGACGCGGCCGGCCGTTACGCTATACGTATCGGACTGGTGTCCGTATTGCCAGCGAGCCAAAGGCTTGCTGACGCAGAAAAATATCGACTTCAGCGAAATCAACGTTGATGAGGACGTCAAGTTTCGCGACGAGATGATCGCGCGCAGCAACCGGCGCACGGTTCCGCAGATTTTTCTCGGCGACAAGCACCTCGGCGGGTGCGACGATCTCTACGCACTCGACGACAGCGGCGAGTTGGATCGGCTAATTCAGGGGGCAGGATGAACGAGGTTAGAACGGCGGAGGCGGACAGCAACGCCGGCGGAGTCCAGGTGAGCTTGCAGAGCGTGTACTTGAAGGACTGCTCCTATGAGTCGCCGAATGGTCCGCGTGTGCCGAACAATCAGGCCTGGGAGCCGAAGTTTCAGCTCAACATGAATACCTCGGTGGAGGAGCTGTCGCCCGAGGTGCGCGAGGTTTTATTGACCATCACCGTGGAGGCGAAGCAGGGCGAAGCGACGCTGTACCTGGTGGAAGTCAAGCAAGCGGGGTTGTTTTCGATCATCGGCGCATCGACGGACGATTTGAAGCGCTTGATCGGCAGCTTCTGTCCCAGCGTGCTGTTTCCATTTGCGCGCGAAGTCGTTTCCGACTTGATCATCAAGGGCGGCTTTCCAAATTTTGTGCTGCCGTTGGTCAATTTCGACGCCTTGTTGGCCCAGGCGCCGCGATCGCCGCAGCCGGGTTTGGTCAATTAAGGAGCCGTATGCAGACCCGGCGCGCGGAACCGATGACGGTTATTGGCGCCGGCAGCTGGGGCACGGCACTCGCCATTCTGCTGGCGCGTGAAGCACACCCGATCCAACTCTGGGGACGCGACGCCGCACAACTCGATGCCATGCGCCATGCGGGCCGTAATGAGCGCTATCTACCGGACGCTTCATTCCCCGACACGCTGCGCATTACCGCCGACTTGGGCGAAGCGCTCAAAGATGCGCGCGACGCGCTGATCGCCGTGCCCTCGCATGCCTTTCGTGCCACCTTGGAAAGCATACGGCCGCACTTGGACGCGGAGACACGCATCGCTTGGGCGACGAAGGGATTCGAGATTGCGACGGGAATGCTGCCGCACCAGGTGGTGCAAGAGGTCCTGGGTGCGCGGCCGGGGGCGGTGCTGTCGGGCCCCACGTTTGCCCGGGAAGTCGGCGCCGGATTGCCCACGGCAATGACTGTCGCCTCTCGCGATGAGCATTTCGCCAAGGAGCTTGCCTCAAGCCTCTCGGGGCCGAGGTTTCGCGCTTACACTCAGAGCGACATCATGGGTGTGGAAGTTGGCGGCGCGGTGAAAAATGTCATAGCCATCGGCTCAGGAATAGCCGACGGCATGGGATACGGCGCCAATACGCGCGTGGCGCTGATCACCCGCGGGCTCGCCGAAATGATGCGCTTGGGGGTCAAGCATGGAGCGCAGCGCGAGACCTTCATGGGTCTCGCCGGTCTCGGGGACCTGGTGCTCACCTGCACCGACGACCAATCCCGCAACCGCCGCTTCGGCATGGCGCTCGGGTCGGGGGAATCGCTGGCCCAAGCACAGGGCGCCATTCATCAGGTGGTGGAAGGCGTGCCCGCGGCGCGCGCGGTCCGGGACGTGGCGCGGCGCCTGGAGGTGGACATGCCCATTTGCCGGGAGATTTACCACATCGTTTACGAGAACAAGCCGGTTCGAGCCGCGGTCCAGGCGCTCATGGGACGGGAGCTGCGTTCGGAACCGGAATGACACCTTGCGAGTCTTCAATATCTCAACTTGGCGGGAGCAGGACATGAGCAGCATGCGACTGAAAGCGAGCGCGGCGTTGATGTTAAGTTTGGGGGTTGCCGCAATGCCGGCGTCGGCGCAATCCGCTGCCGATGTTTCATTGACCCGTCTCGATTGCGGCAAGACCACCACGGTAGCCGATGTGAGCCGCTTCTCCGATGTTGCCGCCTTTCCTGGATTGAAGATTCAACTGACCTTCAGCTGCTACCTGATCAAGCATGGCAGCGACTACCTGGTGTGGGATGCCGGCAATCCGGCGGCCAACCCCGAAAAACCGTTGCCCACATCGCCCGCGGCAAGCCTGGTGGAGCAACTGGCGCAGCTTAAACTGACGCCTGCGCAGATCACCTATGTCGGCATCAGCCACTACCATGGCGACCACGTGGGCCAGGTAGCGTCCTTCCCGCAAGCCACGCTGCTGATCGGCAAAGGTGATTGGGATGTGTTGACCGATCCGAAGCCGAATCCTGCCGCCAATCCGGCGAATTTCGCTCATTGGATCAGCGGTGGCGGCAAGGTCGAGCCGCTATCCGGCGACAAGGATGTATTCAGCGACGGCAGCGTGATCATGTTGAATACGCCCGGGCACACCCCCGGCCATCACAGCCTGTTGGTGAGACTCAAAGACTCAGGATACGTGCTGATCAGCGGCGACCTGGCGCATTTCCGCGAAAATTACGATAGCAACGGCGTGCCGACATTCAACACCAACCGCGCCGACACATTGGCATCGCTGGATCGCTTCAAAAAGCTCGCCGCAAATTTGAAAGCCACGGTCATCATTCAACACGATGCGCGCGACATCGATAAATTGCCGGCTTTTCCGGCCTCCGCCAAATAAGTGAGCCACACAATGCATGCAACTCCCGATCCTCGGCACGCCGTGCGCAAAACC
>DATMKO010000069.1:0-2635 GCA_035571175.1 Steroidobacteraceae bacterium
TCATTGTCCACATGAATCTTGTAGACGGCGTCCGGATCGAGATTGAAGTAGTTCGGACCGCCGTAGGGATCCTGCAGCGGAATGTAATTGGCAATCAATGTGACATACGCGCTACGCCCGGGCTCGTAGCTGCGAAACATATAGAAATCGGTGCCATCGACGCGCGGCAGCCCGGCAATCGTGGGCGCCTCGCGATGACTTGATGCCACAGCGCAGAGCGGCAACAGCGTCGCTGTCGCCGCCAGCAAAGAGAGACGTCTCGAGATACTCGCTTTCATTGGAATCCCCTTCAAATGATGTGGAACGATCCAGCGCTGTCGCTGGGTTCAAGACATACGTTCGACACGCATCTTCGGATGCACTGGCGAGGGCGCGGAATCCTTAGGATGGCGTGCGTAGCGGCGCGACGTAGAGAACGGCGCCGGTCGGCTGACCGGTGGGCGAGCCGCCGAGAGGTTCGATGCTGACAGCCACTTGGGTTGAACGCGCCAGCGCTTGCTTCTGCATCACGGTCAAGGTGCGACTCGATGCGCCCGCGGCCGGCAGAACGCCGAGCGACACCGGCGCTGCGCCCGCAGGTAAAGCCCAGAGTTCATAGTCAGATCCCGCCGGACGCGCGGGGAGATTCGCGGCGCGCACCACCAGGCGATCGACGTTGCCGAGCACTTGCAAGTCCCAGAGATGTTCGCCGGTCTTGGCGACGATCGTTGCCACGGCCGTGGCCCGGATAGCCGGAGGACTGCGCCAATAGAGCAGCGCCGCCGCACCGATAATCAGCAAAACGCTCGCGGCCAGTGCGAACGAGCGGACTCGGCGCAACCCGGTTTGTCGGTTTGCGAGGTTCAATCGTCGCTGGATGGCTGGCCAGACGTGCGCCGGAGGTTGCACAGGCTTGAGGTCTTTGGCCAAGTGCATGAGGCGTTCCTCCCAGAAGCGGCAGCGTTCATCGACGAATGGTGTGCTTGCGCGCCAGCGCTCGAAGCGCCGGCGGGCCGGGCCTCGCAGAGTGCCCAACGCATATTCGGAGGCCAGACGATCGATGAGTTCGCGACTGTCCGGTGTCATCTTCAGGACTCCAGACACTGGCGGAGACTCTGCAGTGCGCGGCGGATCCAGCTCTTCACCGTTCCAAGCGGACTGCCGGTGAGGCGCGCGATATCCTCATGCGAGCTACCATTGCAGTATGCCAGCTCGAGGCAGTGCGCCTGCTGCTCCGACAAGAGCGCGAAACATCGCTTCATTGCTTCAGCGGACGGCAGCCACGCCGCAGAACTGCCTTCCGAGTCGGGATCGGCATCGATCATGCGGTACTCCTCCGGCTGCGCCACCAGCGTCGGTGCCAGTCGTTCGCGCCGCAGCAGATCGATTGCGCGGTAACGCGCAATCGACATCATCCACGCCATGGGCCGGCCCCGCGCAGCGGTAAATTGACCGGCTTGCTCCCAGATACTGATGAACACGTCCTGCAAGGCCTCCTCGGCAAGCGCGCGGCGCCGCAGGATTCGCGTGATGGCGGCGAAGAGAATGGGCGAGACCAGCCCATACAGACGCTGCAGAGCCTGCGAATCGGCTGCCGCGCAGCGATTCAGCAGCCCTTCAAGCTGCCGGTCGAACTCGATTGCAGACTCTGGGGTCGGGTTCATACTCTAGCCCAGTGCGCGCTGCAGGAACCAAACCAGTGCCAAGCCGGCAATCGCCGAGGAACCCCACGGCATGACCCCACGCCGGTAAAACGACGTGGAACGCAGTAGATAGGCCAACGGCATGACGGCGATTACCACGGCGAGCTGCCCCGTTTCGACACCCAGATTGAAGGCTACCAGGGATACCAGGCGCGCGCCCTTGGGTAAACCCATTTCCGCCAATACCGATGCAAAGCCAAAGCCGTGCAGCAGGCCAAACGCAAACGCGATGCGCCAACGCCCCTCCGTGACCCGCGGGAAAACATTGTTGAGCGCGGCAACGATAATCGAGGCGGCGATGACAGATTCAGTGAGACGTCCGGGCAGCCGGATCACGTCGAATGCGGCCAGTGACAGCGTAATCGAGTGTGCCAGCGTAAAGGCGGTGACCACCTTGACGATATTGGCAAACGCCGGAGCCGCAATGGGCACCGCTTCCCAACGACTCTGTCGACGCAAGAGAACCGCGGGCAACAACAGAGACAACAGGAACAGCAGATGATCGATACCGCTCAAGATGTGCCAGATACCGGCGCGCAAATACTCGATGAAGGCGCCCCAAGGCGAGGGATGGTCGAGCTCGAATACACGCAATTCCGAAGTGCCGCCCAATACGGCGGTCTGGATTGTGCCGCTGGCGCTCAAGGTGAGCAGCCCACGATGCGAGGGATCTTCCACATTCAATATTTTGTAGTCGACGGATAGACGTTTGAGCACGCCCCCGCAAGCGGCGCTGATCGGCAGCCACAGATAGCTGCCATCCACGCGCTGATTGACCTGCACGGGACCCAATTCCATCGCGCACGATTCGGCGCCGCCCAGCAGACGTAGATGTCCCAGTACGTAGGTCTGTAGTGCCGTCTGGCCGGCCTGCAGTTCGCCCCAGGTGACTTTGCCGTCGCCGTCCCGATCCAATCCGACCGCGAGTTCGCCATCGCGAATCGCGAGCTCCA
>DATMKO010000070.1:0-3828 GCA_035571175.1 Steroidobacteraceae bacterium
GCAGGCCCGAAATGAGGGGTCCCGCATCGCGGCGACTTTCTCGGCCAGTGTCTGGTCCTTGATCCGCGCGAAACTTTCATGCGCCACAAAAGGATTGAGCGTGCCCTGCAGGCCCAACAGCAGGCCGATGGGCCGCGGCGCTACCTGTCCCCGGATGGGAAGTCCGTCGCGACTGGCCTGTTCAATCAGTGCCAGCAAGTCGCGCCAGCTATCCGAGGATTGCTGGGTCTGCGCCAGCGAGAGCGACAACGCCCGGCCGCTTTGCGTAACCAGCCCTCGGATCATCGCAAATTCCGTGATGGGATCAGGATAGTTAAAATCCGAGATCAGTTCGATCACGCCGCTGCCGGCATCCTTCATGCCGAGCCCGATGCCCATCAATTCGGCCTGCGTCGCGCGCAGCGATGGAGTGGGATCGCCCTTCACGGTGCGATGGTTCAGGGTACGCGACGTTGTAAATCCCAAAGCGCCCGCGCGCATCGCATCCGCCGCAAGTACGCGCATCTGCGCAATGTCAGCTTCGGTGGCCGGCTCCAGCGCGACTGCGCGCGCCCCCATCACGTAGACTCGCAGCGCGCCATGCGGAAGCTGCGCGCAAACATCGATGTCGCGGGGGCGCTCATCCAGTGCGTTAAGATATTCCCCAAAGCTTTCCCAGTTCCACGTCAAGCCTTGATGCAATACAGCCCCGGGAATATCTTCCACACCTTCCATCAATTCGATCAGTTTCTCGCGATCATCGATTCGTACCGGCGCGAATCCCACACCGCAATTGCCCATCACCACCGTGGTCACACCGTGCCAGCTTGACGGCGCCAGCCTGGAATCCCATACCGCCTGCGCATCGTAGTGTGTGTGAATATCGACGAAACCCGGCGTGACGAGAAGTCCACGTGCGTCTATTTCTTCGAGGCCGGCAGTGGAGATGTTCCCCAACGCCGCGATCTTGCCCTGCTTGACTCCCACATCGAGCTCACGCAGCTCGCCGCCCAGCCCGTCGGCCACATTGCCGCCGCGGATCACAAGGTCAAAATTCGATGCCATCACGGATTCCTTGTCTCGGACCAGGCCTAACGCTTCGCGTCGAATGCTCCATGATACGAGACTACGCCGTGCGGCCTCGACGAATCAAATGAGATGGCTTGGAAGTATTCAGCCGGAACATCCGGAAGAATCAGGGTTGGATCCGCCCGGAAGCCAAAGCGGCCGTAGAACTCGGGCCCCCCAAGCAAGACACAGCCCGCCGCGCCTTGCTGACGAAGAATGCGCAGCGCTTCGCGCATCAGGCGCGAGCCCACGCCACGACCCTGCTGCTGTGGTGTCACTGAGATTGGTCCTAGCCCGAACCACCCCGCCGAACCGTCCGAAATCGATACCGGCGACACCGCGACGTGGCCGATTATCGTACCTTTGGCATCCGCAACCAGCGAGAGCGTAAGTTTTCCAGCTTTGCGCAGTGCGCTAACGATGAAGTGCTCGGTGTGGCCGGAGTGCGGCGCATTCAAAAACGCGGCAATCGTGACTGCCTCAATGGCGCTCACGTCAGCGGCGATCTCATTTCTGATTTGCATGAGGAATCGTACCTCAAATTTGCATTGGGATGCCGGCGCTGACGGCCCGCTGCTATCCTAGTGCGACCCATGACAATCACAGCCCAAGACCGGATGGCGATGACGGATGCGGTCCGGCGTCTATTCGCGGACAAACACGACGAGAGCGTCGTGCGTGCGAACATGGAAGCGCGGTCGGGTTTCGATCCCGCGTTCTGGTCGGCACTGGCCGAGCTCGGCGTGACCGGACTGCTGGTCGACGCCGCTCACGGCGGTCTGGGCGGTGGGCCGCTCGAAGTCGAAGCCATCATGGAGGAAGCAGGCGCGGCGCTGCTTGGCGCGCCGCTGCTTTCGAGCTTCATGGCGTCGGCGCTGATCGAGGGCTCGGGCGACAGTGACGCAAGAACCCGCCTGCTGCCCGCCATCGCGCAAGGCAGAATCGTGGCGCTGGCATTGACGGGCGACGTCGGCACATGGACTGAAGATGGCGTGGCATTGATCGCCGACCGCGAGGACGCCTTGCTCAGCGGTCACGCGTCCTTTGTGCTGCATGGCGCGAACGCAGAACTTCTCCTCGCCATTGCGCGCACTGTCGACGGCTTCGGCGTCTTCGAAGTCGCACCTGACACAGCCGGACTGAACTCGATGCCGCTGCCGACCTTCGACCGCACGCTGCGGCTCGCGCGGCTGACCTTTGACAAGGTGCCGGCGCATCGCCTCGATGCCGCGGGCTGGAGCACGGTTGCAAGGACGCTCCAGCTTGGTCTGGTTGCGCTTGCCGGTGAGCAGGCGGGAGGTGCGCGTCGCGTGCTGGAGATGACGACCCAATATGCCAAAGTGCGCTACCAGTTCGGCCGTGCGATCGGCAGCTTCCAGGCCATCAAGCACATGGCAGCCAATCTATTGCTCGAGACCGAGTCGGCGATCAGCGCTGCGCGCGCCGCGGCCGCGGCGCTGGCCAGCACTGCGAACGACGCGGACGAGCTCGTCGCACTTGCCGCATTCACCTGCGCCGACGCCTATGACAGGGCTGCCGCCGACGCCATCCAAATGCATGGTGGCATCGCCTTCACCTGGGCCCATCCTGCGCATCTTTATCTGCGGCGCGCACGCGCCGACCTGCAGCTGTTCGGCACGCCGGCAGCGCACCGCGAACGCTATCTGAAGGCCTTGGGAGCTTAGAGCTATGACTGCCACCGACACATCGATGAGCGACGAGGATCTGCGCGAGGAAGTCCGCACCTGGTTGCAGCAGAACTGGAAAGATCATCTGCCGGCGCCCACACCATGGACCACCACGCCGGCGCTGCGGGCCTGGCTGGGCAAAGTTGTGGATGCAAGATGGGCCGTGAACCGGTGGCCGGTCGAATGGCACGGTCGCGGCCTCTCTGATACGCAGGCAATGATCGTAGAGCAGGAATTTCGCGCCGTTCGCGCGCCGGGCGCCGGTCAGGACAAGACACATTTCTACGCCATCACCGCGCTGACGTTCGGCACCGATGCCATGAAGCGCCAGCTGCTTCGCGGAATGCTCGCCGGCGAGATCACAATGTGCCTTCTCTACAGTGAGCCAGGCGCCGGTTCTGACCTCGCCGGCGTGCGCACCCGCGCCGAACGGGAAGGCGACGACTTCGTCGTGAACGGCCAGAAAGTATGGACCTCGGGGGCGGCCACCGCCGACTACGGGATGCTGATCGCGCGCACCGACTGGAACTCGCCTAAACACCGGGGCATCTCGTTCTTTTTCCTGCCCATGAAGCAGAAGGGCGTGGAGGTGCGTCCGCTGCGGCAGGTAACGGATGAATCGCATTTCAACGAAGTGTTTTTCACCGATGCGCGGGTGCAGGCGGAAAATCTCCTCGGCGATCTCAACAACGGCTGGCGCGTCCTGCAGACCGCGCTCGCCTACGAGCGATCGGTGATGGGCGAAGCAGCGCGCGGCGCGCGGCGCACGTCCGACCGGGCGGCCAAAGATCTGCTCGCGCTCGCACGCGAAGCGGGCCGGCTCAGCGATCCGGTGATGCGCCAGGATCTGGCGCGGGTGCTGAGCTATCGCCGCGTCAATGCCCTCAACAATGCGCGCGCCAAGGCCGACCTCGAAACCGGCACTTCGTCCCCGATCATGTCGCTGGGCAAGCTCGCGATGTCGCGCATCCTGCATGAAGAGGCGCGCCTGCGCACCGCGCTGCTCGGCGCCGGCTCGCTGCTCGACGGCGCAGCATTCCCACGCGCGGACGATGCGAACTTCCTGACACTGAATGCTTATTTCACGTCGATC
>DATMKO010000071.1:0-4108 GCA_035571175.1 Steroidobacteraceae bacterium
AGTGGTTTGACAATTCAGGCACGTCAGGCAGCGATCCAGATGTTGTTGCGTGCTGCGCGTGACCTCCGCGCCTTCGAGCACCTGCTTGATCAAATAAATGCGGCCGCGCGGACCGTCCAGCTCATCTCCCAGCAATTGGTACGTGGGACAGGTCGCATTGCAGAATCCGCAATGCACGCACTTGCGCAGGATGGCCGCCGCGGCTTGGGCTTCGGGAGAACGCTCAAATTCCGGACTCAGATGAGTTTGCATCGATCAAAGGCCGGCGTACATACGCCCGCGGTTGAAAATCCGCAGCGGATCGAAGGCCTGCTTCAAACCGCGGTGTATGCGCATCGAAACATCGCTCAATGGCGCGAAGACGCCGCAGCTTCTGTCGGCACCGCGAATCAGCGTGGCGTGTCCGCCCAATCCCGCGGCAGCGCGGCGCACCTGGCCGGCGGCGGCTGATGTCTTGCACCAACGCTCGGCCCCGCCCCACTCGATGAACTGCAATCCTGAAAGATCGAGCGGCGGAGCGGTTGCCGGCACCGACAACCGCCAAAGCGATTCGCCGCGCGCCATGTCAGCTGAATCCAGCGCAAAGAATTCCTGGCTGTGGTCCCGGACACTCATCCACCAGGATTCTGCCTGCTCCGGCGCGAGCTGCGTGCCGCCGAGCCGCGTACACGCGGAGGCGACCGCAGCACCGGCGCCGGCAACACGCACATGCAGCAATCCTTCGTGCCACGCGGTGGCGCTGATCGCCAGGGGCTGCGAAGACCACTCGCGGAACTTCGCCAACGCTTCACCCGAATCGCAATCGAAGCAGAGCGTCGCGGTGGCTGTGCTGATCGGCAACACCTTGAGTGATACTTCGCAGATGACTCCCAGTATTCCCAATGATCCCGCCATCAGCCGCGACACATCATAGCCGGCCACATTTTTCGCGACCTGGCCGCCGAAGGTGAGAATCTCGCCGCGCCCGTTGAGCAGCGTCACGCCCAGCACATGGTCGCGCACCGACCCTGAGGTCGCGCGCGCAGGCCCGGACAGACCCGCCGCAACCATTCCCCCTACGGTTCCACCGGCCGCGAAGCGCGGCGGCTCGAATGGCAGGCACTGGCCGTGTTCCTGAAGCGCCGCTTCCAAATCAGCGAGCCGGGTCCCGGCCCGAACCGTTACCACGAGTTCGGTCGGTTCGTAGCTGGTGATACCCGTCAGGCAGGTGATGTCCAGCGGTTCGCCCGGCGCCGTTTCGCCGAGGAACCATTTGCTGCCGCCGCCGCGAATCTCGAGCGGCGCCTCACGCGCACGCGCGCCGTCGACCTGGTCGATGATCTGGGCAAGCGTCGGGTCTTGCGCACTCATCAGAATCTCGGCAACTCTGGGAAGGGCAGCATGCCCCGATGCACGTGCATTTTTCCGTACTCGGCACAGCGCTGCAGCGTCGGAATCACCTTTCCCGGATTCAGCAGCTCGAGCGGATCGAACGCGTGCTTCACGGCGAGAAACTGCGCACGCTCCGCCGCCGAGAATTGCACGCACATCGAGTTGAGCTTTTCAATTCCCACCCCGTGCTCGCCGGTCACCGTGCCGCCGAGCCGCACGCTGGTTTCCAATATGTCGGCGCCAAACAGCTCGCAGCGGCGCATTTGGTCGGCGTCCGCGGCATCGAACAAAATGAGCGGATGCAGATTGCCGTCGCCGGCGTGGAACACATTCGCGCAGCGCAGGTTGTACTTGACTTCCATCTGCTGAATTGCCCGTAACATCTCCGCGAGCCGCTTGCGCGGTATCGTGGAGTCCATGCACATGTAGTCCGGGCTGATGCTGCCGGAGGCCGGAAAGGCATTCTTGCGGCCGCTCCAGAATTTCAAGCGCTGCGTCTCGTCGCGGCTCACCTCCATGCGCGATGCGCCCGCGGCACCCAGCACCTGCTCCATGCGCGCGATTTCTTCCTCCACCTCCGCGGCTGTCCCGTCGCTTTCGCATAGCAATATCGCGGCAGCGCTGAGATCGTAGTCAGCATGTACGAACGCGTCCACCGCCGCGGTCATGGCCTTGTCCATCATTTCGAGGCCCGCGGGTATGATGCCGTGGGCGATCACGCTGGCGACCGCGGCGCCGGCGGATTCGATGTCGTCGAAGCTTGCCATGATGCAGCGCGCCGACTGCGGCTTGGGAATCAATTTCACCGTGACTTCAGTGGTTACGGCCAGCATGCCTTCGCTGCCGAGGATGATGGACAAAAGATCGAGTCCCGCTGCATCCAACGCTTCTGAGCCGAATTCCACAGCTTCGCCGGTCGCCATGAATCCGCGAACCCGCAGCACATTGTGCAGGGTCAGCCCGTATTTCAAGCAATGCACACCGCCCGAGTTTTCCGCCACGTTGCCGCCGATGGTGCAGGCGATCTGGCTGCTAGGATCGGGTGCGTAGTACAAACCGTACGACGCCGCGGCTTCGCTGATGGCCAAATTGCGGACCCCACATTGCACGACGGCGGTGCACGCTGCCGGATCGATCCGCAAAATCTTGTTGAATTTGGCGAGCGAAAGAGTCAGTCCCGAGCGGTGCGGCATGGCCCCGCCGGATAGTCCCGTGCCCGCGCCGCGAGCGATGACCGGTACACTCATTTTATGACAAATCTTCAGCACCGCCGCGACCTGCGCCTCGCTGTCCGGCAGCACCACCACCATGGGCGAGGTCCGATAGGCGGTGAGTGCGTCGCACTCGAACGGCACCGTGTCTTCATGGCGAAACAGGATCGCAGCGCGCGGCAGCACCTCCTCGAGCGCTGCCACGACATCTTTCTGGCGCTGTTCCCGAACGCTGTCCGACGGGAGGGACCGCAATGAGCTGTTCATCGCCCATTATTATGCGCTTTGTCCGCTGCCGTGCCCGCAATCGCCCGTATCGTCATCAATCGAGTCGTCGGTCTTCGATGCTGAGCCGCAGCTGTCAGTTTGAGCGGGTCAGGGGGCTGTGCTATGTTACTGGTTCCTGCGGAACTGGCAGCGCTGGTACTCTATCAACCGGAGCGGTCGCAAACAATAATCAAGCCGCGGTGGCGCCAGCTCGTAGCACGCCTACGCTGCGGCGAACATCGATGGAGAAATCATGTTCACCCAACTGATAAACCCGCTCGACAACCTGACGCTCACGTGTTTGGTCGCGCTGATTCCCGTCGTCGTTCTGCTGTTGATGCTGGCGGTATTCCGGTTCCCTGCCTGGTTGGCCACCCTACTCGGCTCGATCATCACATTTGCCCTCGCGGCGTGGGTATGGAACATGCCGTTCAATGACGGCGCCCATGCCTACCTCTATGGCGCGGCGACCGGCGTGTGGAATGTCGACTGGATTACGATATGGGGCATGGTGCTGTTCAACACCCTGGGGGTAAGCGGCGTACTGGAGAATTTCCGCCGCTGGCTGATCGCGCAAGGCGGCATGGACGTACGCGTGCAGACGATGCTGTTCGCCTGGGCCTTCGGAGCACTGCTCGAAGGTCTGGTCGGTTTCGGATATCCGTGGGCGTTTGTAGCGCCCATCCTGATTTCGCTGGGCATTTCAGACCTCAACGCGATCCGCGTCGCCGCCATTGCCAACAATGCGCCGGTGTCCTTCGGCGCTCTCGGCGCGCCGATCATTGCGCTGGCCGCGGTCACCGGCTACCCGCTCCTGTCGCTGTCCGCCTCTGTGGGCACTGTGGTCGCCGTGCTCGCGCTGCTGCCGCCGTGGGTGCTCATGTACTTAGTCTCAGGCAAGGAGGGAATGAAAGGCGGCTGGCCGCTGGCGGTGGTCGGATCACTCGGCTATATCGCGGGCCAGTATCCTGTTGCCGTGCATCTGGGGCCCTATCTGCCCGACATCACCGGCGCCATCGTCTGCTTCATCGCGTTGTTCGTATTGCTCAAATTCTGGCAGCCTAAAACCGTACTGGGCTATGGCGGCGTACCGGTTGATGCCGACAAGGTAAAGCAGGGGCAAGGACATGGACTCAAGTCTGGCGAGGTGCTGCAGTGCTGGATGCCGTTCGTTGTGCTGTTGATCGTGGTCGCCGCGTGGACCGGTCCGTGGTCGCCGTTGCCAAAGATAAGCTGGTTTAAAGCTCAGGCTGTCGCCT